>NZ_JAKRDU010000029.1:0-5601 GCF_022347325.1 Corynebacterium nasorum | reverse complement strand
TTGTTGTTTGGTGTCGGCGGTGACTTACTCTCCCACAACCTCCCGGTTGCAGTACCATCAGCGTGTGCAGGCTTAGCTTCCGGGTTCGGAATGGGACCGGGCGTTTCCCTGCAGCTATTGACCACCGACAAACCTTCAGAACATCTACCCTCTTTGATGGGTGTTCGGGTGTTGTGTCAGATACTGCATAGTGGACGCGGTCACGACAGTGACTGTTTCTTGTTTTTGTTGTTTTTTGCCAGCACACATAGTGTGTGTTGGTGTTTGTTGTGGTCAATTAGTACCAGTAGCCTTCACACCTTACAGTGCGTCCAGGTCTGGCCTATCTACCCTATCGTCTTTAGGGGACCTTAACGAAACCTCATCTTAAAACAGGCTTCCCGCTTAGATGCTTTCAGCGGTTATCCCTTCCGTACGTAGCCAACCAGCGATACCCCTGGCGGGATAACTGGCACACTAGAGGTACGTCCGTCCCGGTCCTCTCGTACTAGGGACAGCTTTCTTCAAGTTTCAACGCGCGCGGCGGATAGAGACCGAACTGTCTCACGACGTTCTGAACCCAGCTCGCGTGCCGCTTTAATGGGCGAACAGCCCAACCCTTGGGACCTACTCCAGCCCCAGGATGCGACGAGCCGACATCGAGGTGCCAAACCATCCCGTCGATATGGACTCTTGGGGAAGATCAGCCTGTTATCCCCGGGGTACCTTTTATCCGTTGAGCGACACCACATCCACAAGTAGGTGCCGGATCACTAGTCCCGACTTTCGTCCCTGCTCGACATGTCTGTCTCACAGTCAAGCTCCCTTGTGCACTTACACTCACCACCTGATTGCCAACCAGGCTGAGGGAACCTTTGGGCGCCTCCGTTACATTTTGGGAGGCAACCGCCCCAGTTAAACTACCCACCAGGCACTGTCCCCAACCCAGATCATGGGCCAAGGTTAGATGCTCAATCCGATCAGAGTGGTATTTCAACAACGACTCCACCACCACTAGCGTGATAGCTTCCAAGTCTCCCACCTATCCTACACAAACCGAACCAAACACCAATACCAAGCTATAGTGAAGGTCCCGGGGTCTTTTCGTCCTGCCGCGCGTAACGAGCATCTTTACTCGTAGTGCAATTTCACCGGGCCTGTGGTTGAGACAGCAGAGAAGTCGTTACGCCATTCGTGCAGGTCGGAACTTACCCGACAAGGAATTTCGCTACCTTAGGATGGTTATAGTTACCACCGCCGTTTACTGGGGCTTAAATTCTCAGCTTCGCCAACAACGTTGACTAACCGGTCCTCTTAACCTTCCAGCACCGGGCAGGCGTCAGTCCATATACATCAACTTAACGTCTTCGCATGGACCTGTGTTTTTGATAAACAGTCGCTTCCCTCTATTCTCTGCGACCCCACAACGCTTCCAGCCGCACGGACCTTCACATCGTAGGGCCCCCCTTCTCCCGAAGTTACGGGGGCATTTTGCCGAATTCCTTAACCACAGTTCACCCGAACGCCTTAGTATTTTCAACCTGACCACCTGTGTCGGTTTAGGGTACGGGCCATACACACACATCGCTAGAGGCTTTTCTCGACAGTACAGGATCACCACCATCAACCCCAACGGGTCTACGCATCACGCCTCAACCAAAAGTGCAGCGGATTTACCTACCACACGGTCTGCACGCTTACACCACCAATCCAATAAGTGGCGTGGCTACCTCACTGCGTCACCCCATCACTTGAACCACACATCAGGCCCCACGACATCAACACCACCAGACTTCAAAGAAGACCAGCAATGCATCCGCGGTGGTTAGTATCAGTGCTTTATCATGGGCGCGCATGTACGGGTACCAGAATATCAACTGGTTATCCATCGACTACGCCTGTCGGCCTCGCCTTAGGTCCCGACTCACCCTGGGAAGACGAACTTGACCCAGGAACCCTTAGTCATCCGGCGGATAGGATTCTCACCTATCAATTCGTTACTCATGCCTGCATTCTCACTCGCACACAGTCCACGCCTCCTTACGGTAACGCTTCAACCCATGCACGACGCTCCCCTACCCAACTAAAAAAGTTGCCGCGGCTTCGGCGGTGTACTTGAGCCCCACTACATTGTCGGCGCAGAACCACTCGACCAGTGAGCTATTACGCACTCTTTCAAGGATGGCTGCTTCTAAGCCAACCTCCTGGCTGTCTTCGCGATCCCACATCCTTTTCCACTTAGTACACCCTTAGGGGCCTTAACCGGCGATCTGGGCTGTTTCCCTCTCGACTATGAAGCTTATCCCCCACAGTCTCACTGCCGTACAACACAATTAGTGGCATTCGGAGTTTGGCTGACATTGCTAAGATTGTAGTCCCGCTCAACCAACCAGTAGCTCTACCTCCACCAAGCTATAATACGACGCTGCACCTAAATGCATTTCGGGGAGAACCAGCTATCACGGAGTTTGATTGGCCTTTCACCCCTACCCACAGCTCATCCCCGCAGTTTTCAACCTACGTGGGTTCGCGCCTCCACAACCTCTTACAGCTGCTTCACACTGGCCATGGGTAGATCACCCCGCTTCGGGTCCAGGACATGCCACTTGACACCCCATTAGGATTCGGTTTCCCTACGGCTACCCCACACGGGTTAACCTCGCGACATGCCGCTGACTCGCAGGCTCATTCTTCAAAAGGCACGCCATCACACACACGGTGCTCTGACGGATTGTAAGCACATGGTTTCAGGAACTATTTCACTCCCCTCCCGGGGTACTTTTCACCATTCCCTCACGGTACTCATACACTATCGGTCACACTGAGTATTTAGGCTTACCGGGTGGTCCCGGCAGATTCACAGCAGATTCCACGAGCCCGCTGCTACTCGGGCAACCCAACAACCCACACACCATCATCTTCAGCTACAGGACTCTCACCTACTCCGGCAGGCCATTCCAAACCACTTCACCTAACAACAATGCGAGGGCACGGCAATGGTAGTCACCGCACATCAGGGCCCACAACACCGCACACACAACCCCTACCAGGTATCACATGCACACGGTTTAGCCTCATCCACGTTCGTTCGCCACTACTAGCAGAATCATTATTATTTTCTTCTCCTACGGGTACTGAGATGTTTCACTTCCCCGCGTAAACCCCCACAACAGCTATGAATTCACTGAAGGGTAACCCCACATAACCAGGGCCAGGTTTCCCCATTCGGACATCCTCGGATCAACGCTTAATTGACAACTCCCCGAGGCTTAACGCAGCCTTTCACGTCCTTCATCGGCTCAGCATGCCAAGGCATCCACCATGCGCCCTTAATAACGAACACACAAACCACCACACACAAAAAGCGCGGGCGGCCACACAAGTGAACTTGACAAAATAAACACAAAAAAGAAATCACACAAACACACACAACACACCACACAAAAGCGCAGCCCGTTACATGTGTTTAATGCTCGCGTCCACTATACAGTTCTCACACAACACCCCAACCACAAACCAGCACACACAAACCATGCACACCAGCAAAATGGTCAGGCACCACAAAAAGGGGATAATGCCCCAGACACCCAACAATGCACCAACATACAAACAAATACTTTTTTCAAACTGTGCACGACACTGTGTGTCACAAAGCGCCATTCAAACACTCGGTCTTTGTCTTAAAGGTGTATCTTCCACCCGGAAATTTTCAAACAAATAACGTTGGCAGCATGACACTCGCACACTCAACCAACACCCACCACAAAGTGGCAGGACAAGGCACAACTGTGCCCACAAAATATAAGCTCCTTAGAAAGGAGGTGATCCACCCGCACCTTCCGGTACGGGTACCTTGTTACGACTTCGTCCCAATCGCCGATCCCACCTTCGACGGCTCCCTAACAAGTTTGGGCCACCGGCTTCGGGTGTTACCAACTTTCATGACGTGACGGGCGGTGTGTACAAGGCCCGGGAACGTATTCACCGCAGCGTTGCTGATCTGCGATTACTAGCGACTCCGACTTCATGGGGTCGAGTTGCAGACCCCAATCCGAACTAAGGCCGGCTTTCAGCGATTCGCTCCACCTCACAGTGTCGCTGCGCGTTGTACCGACCATTGTAGCATGTGTGAAGCCCTGGACATAAGGGGCATGATGATTTGACGTCATCCCCACCTTCCTCCGAGTTGACCCCGGCAGTCTCTCATGAGTCCCCAACCAAATGCTGGCAACATAAGACAAGGGTTGCGCTCGTTGCGGGACTTAACCCAACATCTCACGACACGAGCTGACGACAACCATGCACCACCTGTACACCAGCCACAAAGGGAAAGACTATCTCTAGCCCGATCCGGTGTATGTCAAGCCCAGGTAAGGTTCTTCGCGTTGCATCGAATTAATCCACATGCTCCGCCGCTTGTGCGGGCCCCCGTCAATTCCTTTGAGTTTTAGCCTTGCGGCCGTACTCCCCAGGCGGGGCGCTTAATGCGTTAGCTACGGCACGAAAGTCGTGAAAAGACCCTCACACCTAGCGCCCACCGTTTACGGCATGGACTACCAGGGTATCTAATCCTGTTCGCTACCCATGCTTTCGCTCCTCAGCGTCAGTAACTGCCCAGTAACCTGCCTTCGCCATCGGTGTTCCTCCTGATATCTGCGCATTTCACCGCTACACCAGGAATTCCAGTTACCCCTACAGTACTCAAGTTATGCCCGTATCGCCTGCACGCCCGGAGTTAAGCCCCGGAATTTCACAGACGACGCGACAAACCACCTACGAGCCCTTTACGCCCAGTAATTCCGGACAACGCTCGCACCCTACGTATTACCGCGGCTGCTGGCACGTAGTTAGCCGGTGCTTCTTATCTAGGTACCGTCACAAAAAGCTTCGTCCCTAGCGAAAGGAGTTTACAACCCGAAGGCCGTCATCCCCCACGCGGCGTCGCTGCATCAGGCTTGCGCCCATTGTGCAATATTCCCCACTGCTGCCTCCCGTAGGAGTCTGGGCCGTATCTCAGTCCCAATGTGGCCGTCCACCCTCTCAGGCCGGCTACCCGTCGCCGCCTTGGTAGGCCATTACCCCACCAACAAGCTGATAGGCCGCGAGCTCATCCTACACCGAAAAACTTTCCAACCATCACACTAAAAATGGCTCCTATCCGGTATTAGACCCAGTTTCCCAGGCTTATCCCGAAGTGCAGGGCAGATCACCCACGTGTTACTCACCCGTTCGCCACTCGAGTACCCTGCAAGCAGGGCCTTTCCGTTCGACTTGCATGTGTTAAGCACGCCGCCAGCGTTCGTCCTGAGCCAGGATCAAACTCTCCACAAAAAAATTTCAGAACAAATCCGAAACAGGCCGTGAAAAGCCCGAAACCCAACAAAAGAACAAACCACCACAAACCCAAGTGCACAACACACAAAAAGCTCATGCTGGCGTCCAAAAAATTACTACAAAGAAAAAATAAACAGTCCCCTCAACCCGACGGGGTCAAAAAGAGGAAACCAAAAAAGGTAAACACAATCACATGCCAACCAATCCATCTCAATGCAGCCGAAACACCAAACAGCATTCAAAAAGGTACGTGTTCCACATACCCAACCGGCACACACCAACCAACAA
>NZ_JAKRDU010000028.1:0-9405 GCF_022347325.1 Corynebacterium nasorum | reverse complement strand
GAGCCGGCGCTGATGTTGGCGGCTACGTTGCCGGGGTCGACGTAAGCCACTGCAGCAACGAAGGCGGGGCCGGTGAGGCTGATTAAGGTCTTACGCATAGGCATCTCCATACCAAAAGTTCCACTACTTGAAGTCTAGTTTTCATCGCCATATGTTCAAGCCAGGGGGGCTTCGGCTGGGCTTTTCGCATTTCTGTGATGTCGGTTTCCATTTGTTCTAACAGGGAACCCTTGACGCCATTATACCCCCAGGGGTATATTGGTGCTGGTAAGCGCTATACCCCATGGGGTATAGGAACGAAGGGAGAATTTCTATGTGTCGTCCTGTGAAATGTAACAACTGTGGAAAGACCACCTGGGAGGGGTGTGGTAATCACATCGAGCAAGTAAAAGCTTCCGTTCCTGCCAACCAATGGTGCACCTGTCCACGCAGTAGTAACGCTGGAAGCAATGGCCCGGCGGGCCTGCTTGGCCGAATTTTTGGCTAGCGTTACGGATTTTTCGGAAGAGTGTCCTTCTTGTCTCAATCCTCTTGAAAGGTTCAGATATGTCCAATAATCCCACTACAGTTATTATCGGTGGCGTAGCTGGCGGTATGTCCACCGCTACGCGCCTGCGTCGTAACGATGAAAATCGCACCATTATCGTTCTGGAGGCCTCCGGGCACGTATCTTTTGCCAATTGTGGTCTGCCGTACCATGTCGGCGGAGTAATCCCAGATCGTTCTTCACTGTTGCTCCAGACGCCAGAAGCGCTTAAAGAAAGGTTCAATCTAGATGTCCGAGTTAATACTCGCGCGTCAAGCATTGACCCAGATGAGCAGACGGTAACCACGGAGTCTGGTGAGGTCATTAGGTATGACGATCTCGTGCTCTCACCAGGGGCAACGCCGTTCTTACCGCCCATTGCAGGAATCGAGACTGCGTATACTCTACGGACGGTAGAGGACGTAGACCGTATTGCCACTGCGGTACCGGGCAAGGAAAAAGCCGTCATCATCGGTGGAGGATTCATCGGCCTTGAAATGGCGGAAAACCTACGTCACCAAGGCTTGGCCGTCACGCTCGTAGAGGCTGGCTCACAGATTATGGGGCCACTGGACGTAGAAATGGCAGCGATCGTTGCTAAGCATATGCGAGACAATGGCGTGGATATCCGGACTAACGCCCAGGCTACGGAAATTTCTGAGACCGGTGTGACCCTGCAGAATGGGCAGACCCTTGAGGCAGATTTAGTCATTGCAGCAATTGGTGTGCGCCCAGCCAGTGAACTCGCTCAAGCAGCGGGGTTGGAAGTCTCGGACCGTGGCGGGATCATCGTCGATGCACAACAGCGCACAAGTGACCCGCACATATTTGCTTTAGGAGATGCTGCAACTAAGAAAGATATTCATTCCGGCGACAACACTTTGGTGCCCTTAGCGCAGACTGCTAATCGCCATGGACGCCTAGTGGCAGATATTATTACCGGCCGCACCACTAGTTCCCTGCCGGTACTTGGAACTGCAATCGTGGGACTATTTGGCCTAGCTGCAGCATCAACGGGGTGGAACGAGCGCCGTGTCCGAGCCGAAGGGAAGGACGTGCGCGTTATTCACCTCCACCCATCGAGCCATGCCGGGTATTATCCGGGTGCAGCCCAACTACATATGAAAATGATTGTGGATGCTGAGAGTGATGCCATTTTGGGCGCACAGATTGTAGGCGAAGAGGGAGTGGATAAGCGTATCGACGTTATCGCCACTGCCATGCGAGCTGGCTTGAGCGCGACCGATTTGGCAGATTTGGAATTGGCCTACGCACCACAGTTCGGCTCGGCTAAGGATCCAATCAATTTTGCTGGATTTATTAATGACAATATTGCCCGTGGGGAGAAAACCGTTCAGTGGCACGAGCTCGATGAGCGCCTAGCGTCTGGCGCATTGCTTGTTGATGTTCGCAGTCCAGAAGAGTTTGCTTCCGGCGCGATTCCAGGGGCGGTAAATATTCCTTTGGATGAGTTGCGTGTTCGGCACGAGGAGATTGCTGATCATGACGACGTTATTGTGCATTGCCAGGTGGGACTCCGCGGGCATAATGCGGCACGGTTGCTCACAAACCTAGGCTACGACGTTGCTAATCTAGACGGTGGTTACCTTACGTGGACTAATGGACAGGAGGATTAATGAACCTCGATCCGCAAGAGGTGAAGCCGTCGATTACCAGATTGAAACGAGCACGCGGGCAAATTGACGCGGTTATCCGCATGCTCGAATCTGGGGAGGAATGCGAGGCAGCAATCACCCAGCTCGCCGCTGCTGCCAAAGCAATCGACCGTGCAGGGTATTCCGTTATCGCGGCGGGGCTTAAACGGTGCTATAGCGAGGAAGGCCCGGACGGAATCGTTGCTGAAAAGATGGAGAAGCTTTTTCTCTCTTTGTCTTAGGCACTTTAAATCTGGTTTGGGTGATAGGTCGATTGTTCCTGTTGGAGTGGTCCTACGTTTTAACTTTTTTGGTGCTGTTGCAACAGCACCTATCGAGCTAAGTGCATAAAGCTCTACAGTGAGCGAGGTTCGTGTTTTTGTTCATAGTACGGAACCCTCGCGGTCTCCTCGTCGACTACTTCAATAAGTGACCGCGCACAGGGAAGGCCACAGGTTTTCCTTCCCCAGCCGTGGACGGCGGTCGCCGCCGCAGTTGACATCGATAAGCATGGCGTCCACGCCGAATAGGACTCGAAGGAAGTGTCCATATGGAATTAGATCTTGTTGATATTTCTCGATGGCAGTTCGGCATCACCACCGTTTATCACTATATTTTTGTGCCGCTGACCATGGGGCTAGCACCGATGGTCGCCATCATGCAGACCATCTGGCACCGCACTGGCAACCCGGAATGGTTCCGAGCCACGAAGTTTTTTGGAAATCTATTCTTGGTCAATTTTGCCATGGGTGTGGTTACCGGCATCGTACAGGAGTTCCAGTTCGGTATGAACTGGTCGGAGTACTCGCGCTTCGTCGGAGACGTCTTCGGTGCTCCCCTGGCTTTCGAGGGCTTGGCGGCCTTCTTCTTTGAGTCCATCTTCTTAGGAGTGTGGATCTTCGGCTGGGATCGCGTTCCTGCCTGGGCACATCTGGCCTCCATTTGGACTGTCGCGGTGGCGGTGAATGTTTCTGCTTACTTCACTATCGTGGCTAACTCCTTCATGCAGCACCCCGTGGGCGCGGAGTTCGACGCTGAGCGCGGGCGCGCCACGCTGGTTGATCTGTGGGCGCTGCTGAGCAATCCCACCGCACTGCAGGCCTTCCCGCACGCAATGGCTGGCGGCTGGATCCTCGCCGGCACGCTCGTGGCCGGTGTCTCCGGATGGTGGATGATTCGCACCGCGCGCGCTGGAGACGAACATGGTCACGCGGCCGGCATCTGGCGCAGCCTTACCCGCTTCGGTTCCTGGATCATTTTATTGGGCACAGCAGCTGTGGCCATCACCGGCGACGCGCTAGGCAAGCTGATGTTTATCCAGCAGCCTATGAAGATGGCCTCGGCGGAGGCTTTATGTCACACCGAGACCGATCCTAACTTTTCAATCCTGGCTTTCTCACGCCTGAACAATTGCGAGACTGCTCAACACCTCATCGACGTACCCTACGTGCTCTCCTTCTTGGCTGAGGGAAAGTTCAGTGGCGTCGAGCTGCGCGGGGTTACTGAGCTGCAGCAATACTATGAAGTACTCTATGGCCCCGGCAATTACATGCCCAACCTCTTTGTCACATACTGGTCCTTCCGTTTGATGATCGGCTTCCTCGCCGTGCCTTGCATTCTGGCGATAGTCGCCCTGTGGACCACCCGCAAAGGACGCGTCCCCACTGCCCGGTGGATGGGGATCGGCGCACTGCTCGCACTGCCCGCGCCCTGGCTATCGAACTTTGCCGGTTGGATCTTTACCGAAATGGGCCGCCAACCGTGGATCGTCGCCCCCAACCCGGCATTCCAGGAGGGCGAGTTCCCCGGAGGCGAGGAACAGATTCATCTCATCGTGGACTTCGGTGTCTCCGATCACGCGGAATGGGTGGTCTGGACGAGCCTATTGGCATTTACCGCCCTATATGGGGCCCTGGCCGTGGTGTGGTTCTGGCTGATGCAAAAGTATGCCCGGATGGGGTTGAATCAGCCGGGCCTGCGCGAAGGTGAGGAGAAAGATATCGCCGCGGCGCTCTACGGTCCAGGCGAAGACACTGAGCTGGCTCCGCTGAGTTTCTCACCGCCTCAGGAGGGCGGGCCTGGAACCGAAACTGACACTGTAACCGGTTCCCATAACAAGCAGAACCCGGAGGAGAAGTAATGGATCTCAATACCATTTGGTTTCTAGCCATCGCCGCCTTCTTCACCATTTACTTCGTCCTAGAGGGCTTCGACTTCGGCGTGGGCATGTCCTTGCCATTGCTGGGAGGTAAAAGCGCCAAGGAGGCCGATGCCCGCCGTTCCGCGGCCGTCGAATCAATAGGTCCCCTCTGGGATGGAAACGAGGTGTGGCTGATCGTGGCCGGCGGCAGCATCTTCGCTGCCTTCCCCGATTGGTATGCCACTCTCTTTTCTGGGTTCTATCTTCCCCTCCTGCTCATTCTGCTCGCCCTCATTGTGCGCGGAGTCTCCATCGAGTGGCGGCATAAGGTAGACAGCCTAAGCTGGCGGCGTCGCTGTGACGCTGGGATCGTCCTTGGCTCCATCGTTCCGGCCTTCCTGTGGGGTGTGGCGATGACAAATATGGTCATCGGGGTCAACTTCACCTCCTTCGGTCATGTTTCAGCCGCCACCGAGGGCTTTATCGGTCTGCTCAATCCCCGCGGCCTGCTCGGTGGCCTAGCCTTCGTACTCTTATTCTTCGCGCACGGTCTGTTTTTCCTCGGTCTCAAGTGCGCTGACCCGCTGCGCCGGCGCGTGCATCAACTCGCCCGTGGCGGCATTGCTCCCCTCGCTGCTGCAGTGGGCGCAGCCTACCTACTGTGGATGCAACTAGCCACGGGCAAAGGCTGGACCTGGTTGGCACTTGTTGGCGTGCTCGCGGCTTTGGTCGTGGCCCTGGTCGCTGTGTGGAATAACCGCGATGCCCTAGCCTTCTACGGAACTGCAGCCGCGGTGGTAGGCGTCGGAGTCTTCCTATTTGGTTCCCTATTTCCCTACCTGCTTCCAGCCAGCAATGACATCGCGAGTCTAGATATCTACAACGCATCCGCGAATCCCTATACCCTGAAAATCATGAGCTGGGCATCGCTGTTGCTGGCACCGTGTGTCATCATCGGCCAAGGTTGGTCCTACTGGCAATTCCGCAAGCGCGTCACCGTCGAACACTAAGCGAGGCAGGAGGTACTATGGCCGCTCCCGTTGATCCTGCGCTCCTACGCCTTGTTCCGCCCGTGCGAAGCCTCATCGTGCGTACCGGCATCTTTCAGGCGTTATCAACCGTGCTAGTGCTAGCGCGCGGAATACTCATCGGCTCCGTCGCGGCCACCGTCATCACTCGAACGGCACTTGAACCGGGGGCTTGGCCCGCCGGCACGTGGCTCAAGGAGCCATCGATCTGGTGGATGCTCATAGCGTTATTCGCCGTGGTGGTCGTCCATGCGGCGGTAGCCGGACTGGCCCAGCGCGAACAATCACGTGCGGTAGGCGCGAGCGTCGACAAGCTGCGCGAGGCTACCGTGACTGCGTTATCCCACCGCGATCCCCGTGTGGTGGAAGAAGAATCAGGCCGTTGGCGCCACATCCTTGGCCGCGGTATGGAGGACTTTCGGCCCTATCTTTCCCAATTCCTTCCGGCGCTCATTGCCGCATGCATCTCCACCCCGGCTGCGCTGGCTACGGTGGCCTACTTCGACTGGGTTTCCGGTATTTTTGCGCTGGTCACCTTGCCACTCATCCCTGCGTTTATGATTCTCATCGGAACCCTCACCGCCCAGCACACTCGTCGTCGCCTGGAGGTAACCGCGGGCCTAGGCCAGCAGCTTGCAGATCTCGTGGGTGGTGCGCCGACATTGAGGGCGCTTCGCACTGCGGAAACTCCGAAGCAGTATGTGTCCCTATTAGGCAAACGGCACACAGCGGCGACCCTTGGAGTGCTGCGGCTGGCTTTCTTATCTTCTTTCGCACTGGAGTTTATCGCCACGCTATCTGTGGCACTAGTGGCAGTAAGCATCGGGCTGCGCCTAGTGGCTGGCGATATCGAGCTGCTTCCTGCGCTGGTGGTGCTCATCATCGTGCCCGAGGTCTTTAACCCAGTGCGCACCATCGGCACTAGCTTCCACGCTGCCGCGGATGGCATGGAATCTGCCAAGGCGGCTCTGGACCTAATAGCGCAACCGGTGCAGGTTGCCGGCAGCTACCGCCACCTGTCTAAATCCGGCAAGGTAAGCGTACACAACCTCAGCATCGACGGGCGCGAGGGAACGCGGCCCAAGGACTTAAGTCTGCAAGCCGAGCCAGGCCAGGTGGTGGTGCTGGCGGGGCCAAACGGTAGTGGCAAATCCAGTGTGCTGCTCGCCTTGCTTGGGCAACTGCCTGATTCCGCGGTTGGTGGGTACGTCGAGATACCCGACCAGGTCTCTTACTTGCCCGCCACCCCAGCCCTAATTACTGGCACCGTGGAGAACAATCTCGAGCTCTGGGCGGCGCCGGCACCCCAGCTGGCCCACGCGAGCGCAGAGATCCCGGTGGGGGTGCCGGCAAGCCGCCAAATTTCATCGTCCGGCAGCGGGCTATCAGCTGGCCAGCGCGAGCGGCTCGGCATCGTTCGCGCCCTAGCCTGCCCTGCCCGCTGTTATCTCCTCGATGAGCCCACCGCACACCTTTCGCCCGCGCTTGTCGACGGCGTCCTTGCCGCCCTGCGCTCCCGAGCCGATGCCGGTGCCACCGTCGTCCTCGCCAGCCACGATCCTCGTGTACTCGAGGTTGCGGACCGCGTCTACCGCTTGGAAGGAGCCGAAAATGAGCCGAAATAGTCACGCCTCTAAGGCTGAATCCACAGGCTTTTCTTCCTCCAACGAGGCCTCAACCCCGCTCGTAGCTGAGCGGGAGGCGACCTTAACTCAATTGCGGTTTATCTTCTCCACCTGCGGGTTTAGTCCCGCGTCTTTGGCAGTGGCCATTGGCGTTAGTTCCTTGGCCCTGCTGGCGGCCCTGGCTCTGGCAATGACTTCGGGTTGGCTGATTACTCGAGCCTGGCAGGCTCCTCCGGTACTGGAGCTTTCCGTCGCCGTGACCAGCGTGCGTGCGTTGGGAATCTCACGCGCAGTCTTTCGTTACGCAGACCGGCTTTATGCGCACCGTTTGGCGCTGCGCACGACCACACGATTGCGCAGTGCCATCTTTAATGGGCTCATCGATTCCCAGGTGGATCTCGGTCCCCGCGGGCGGGCCCACGTACGCCTAGTCGACGATGCGGACAAGATCACCGATCTCATCGTGCGCACGCTGGTGCCCTGCGGGGTAGCTGCGGTCTTGAGCGTCGTGTCCTTAATCTGTGCCTTCTTAATGTCGGTCCCGGCCGCGCTGGTTATGGCTGGAGCCTTCGCCCTAACCGGCATCGCCGTCCCAGCATTAGTGGCACAAGCTAGTAGAAAGCCCCAAGCCACATCTACCCGAAATGCCTTCACGGAGAATCTAGATAACACCCTGCACAACCGGGTGGAGTTCGCCGCCGCGGGGCGCGGAGAACTGCTCAGGAATCTCGCCGCACGAGCCTCGCGGCGCGAGACCTCGGCCCGGGTAGCCGCGGATCGGCCCCTCGCCGTAGCAGATGCACTAAGTTCCGGCGCCATCGGCTGTGCAGCAGTAGGCGTATTGATCTGTGCCCTTGCCTTCTACACCGGAAACCCGATGTGGATGGGCACGCTCGTGTTGTTGGCACTGTCCTCTTTCGAGGCACATGCGGCGCTACCGCAGGCGGCACAGTCCTGGCAGGAGGCCTCGGGGTCTATTCACTCGCTTTCGGCCGTTCTCAAGGCGCCGCCGAGGCCGCAGCCTCGATTCACGGACACGCGCTTCGTGCGCGCCCGCAACCTGCGGACCGAATTCGGGGATACAGTATGGAATTTCGAAGCCTTACCTGGCCAACGCGTGGTAGTGCGCGGAAAGTCCGGGTCCGGAAAGACTATGCTGCTCGAGACTATCGCCGGTGTGCGCGAAGCCATCTCCGGCGAGGTAACGCGGCCTGCCTCTTGCATACTATCGGCGGAGGATGCCTGGATATTTGCCACCAGCGTGCGCGAAAACATTCGCGTGGCTGCGCCTGAGGCCTCCGAGACTTTAATGAGCACTACCCTTGCCGCCGTGGGATTTGAGCTCGACCTCGACACGCAGCTTTCCGACGGCGCCGATTCACTTTCCAGCGGACAACGCCGCCGACTGTTGCTGGCCCGCGCGCTGTGCACGAAGGCCGATGTGTTGCTGCTCGACGAGCCCACCGAGCACATAGCTGCGAGTGATTCCGCCCGCCTACTTAATGTGCTGTGCACCCAACCTTTGCCGGGTGCGCTGCCCGAGCGCACCGTCATCATAGTCACGCATGCCCCCGGGCCGGTGGGGATCGAAGTACTCTCCCCTGCCCACCTAGCTTAGAAAACTAGGCGCGCATATCGCCCTTTTCTGCGAAGTTAATCTGGAAATCAAAAGCGGTCTTCAGATCGTGCGGGGTGTGGATGAACTTATTCTTCTTCGCCCGCTCGTAGTACTGCTCCAGCAATGGACGGTACTCGGGATGCGCCACCGCGATGACCTTCTCCACACGTTCACGCGGGGCTAGCCCACGCAGGTCAGCCACGCCGTACTCCGTGATATTCACCATGGCATCGTGCTCGGTGTGGTCGGTGTGGGAGACAAAGGGAACAATGGCAGAAATCTTGCCGTCTTTCGCCACGGAAGGCGAGACGAACGTGGTGATATAACCGTTGCGTGTGAAGTCTCCCGAGCCGCCCGTTCCGTTCATAATACGAGAGCCACCCACGTTGGTGGAGTTAATATTGCCGTAGATATCGGCCTCGATCATGCCGTTGGAGGCAATAAAGCCGAGGCGGCGGATAACCTCCGGGTGGTTGGAGACTTGCTGCGGCCGCAAGATGATGTGCTTGCGGTAGCGCTCCGCCTCGGCGTTCATCTCTTCTGCGTACTCGGGCGACAGGGCGAAGGAGGTGGCCGAGGCAACGGTCATCTTGCCCGCGTCAATCAGGTCGAGCATGCCGTCCTGGAAAACTTCCGTATAGGCCTGGATATTCTCAAACTTTGACTCTAGGAGTCCCGCCATCACAGCATTGGGTGCTGTTGCAAACTTCAGGCGGAGAGCCGAGACGACCCAGTCTTCATCCTCTGATGCTCGCTGCGGGTCGGCGTTCTCAGGCAGCCTCGAACACCCGGCTGACGATCACCGCATCCGGG
>NZ_JAKRDU010000027.1:0-9852 GCF_022347325.1 Corynebacterium nasorum | reverse complement strand
CGGGATGAGCGTGAAGGCGGAGAAGCTGATGGTCAGGCCAAGCTGCTCGGCGCTCTCGGCGCCGTAGGCACCGTATTGGAAGAGGGCTCGGGCAATCGGTACACCAAAGCCGGTCATGAAAATGACGATGGGGATAAGCGCGATGAAGGTCAGCTTTGAGCCCAAGGTCAGATCGCGGACTACGGCATCAACATCGCCGTCGGCGGCGTTGCGGGACAGGCGCGGCATGATGGCCGTCAGCAGCGTCACGCCGATTACGCCATAGGGCACCTGCAGCATGAGCCAAGCATTCTGATAGACCAGTGGGGCGCCGGCATCCGCATAGGCGGCCACGCGGGAGGTGATCACGTAGCCCAACTGGGAGATAGCCACATAGGTGATGATGGCTAGAGCCATGCCACCGAATTGCTTGATGCGGGCATCCAAGCCCCACTTGGGGCGCAGGTCAATGCCGGCCTTTTTGAGGTACGGCAACAAGATGAGGCATTGCACCATCACCGCCGTGGTGGTGCCCAAGCCCAATAGCATGACGTGGGGATCGGCCACCGGGGTGGGCTCGTGCGGGTCGAGCTGGCCGGGCAGGAAGCGATAAGCCAGCAGCACGCTAATGGAGATGACGTTATTGACTACCGGCGCCCACGCACCTGGACCAAAGATATTCTTAGTATTAAGAACGGCCTGGAAGAGGGCGAAGAGGCCGTAGAAGAGGATCTGCGGCAGCAATAAGAAGGCCAAGGAGGTTGCCTGCACGGCATTGGCCTTGGAATCTTCCGGCAGCATCATCCTCGTTAAGAAGGGTGCGAGCACCACGGAAGCAATGGTGACTATGCCCAAGATGGAAAAGGCCAGGGTAAATAGCCGCCGGACAAAGGTCTCGCCTCGGTCCGTGTCTTCTTTTTCGGCGCGTACGAGAACGGGCACGACCAGAGAGGTCAGCACGGCACCCAATACGATCTCGGTGACGAGGTTGGGGATCTGGTTGGCGCTACTAAACGCGGTGCCCACCGTGGCACCGAGAGTGGCGCCGATGAGCATCTGGCGCAGGAAGCCGGTGACGCGGGATAGCAGCGTCGCGATGGCCATCGTGCCCGTCGCGCGGATGACGTCCTGATTGGATGATTCGTTTTCCGCGTTGCGTCCGGTGAGCGCGGACTTGTCCTCCTCGGGAGGAACGGTGGTGTCCTGCACCGCGGGCGTGGGGCGCTTTTCTGGCACCGGAGCGGGAGGAGAGGCGCGGACGATGCGGCCGCGGGCACCCGCTGGGGCGGGGTGCTCTGCCGGCACGGCGGCATCCTTCGGGTCAACTACACCCGCAGGTGACTTCTCCACGTGTTCGGCCTCGCGGCCAGTTTTATCAGTCATAGAGGATACAACTTCAACTTACTTTTTAAGCCTTTGTGATTTTTTGCGCCGATGGCGGCCTAGCCGGAAGAGAGTGGCGAGGACCAGCGCAAGAGCGCCGGCTATGCCGACGCCATACACGCTTACGATACCGGCACGCGTTTGCACAGCGATACTGATCGGCTCCGAGATGGTTTGCTTTTCTGGGGTGGCAAGCCACAGGCCAATGTCTGTGCGATCGACGTCCTTAGGCATATCGGCGGTCATGGATACAGTAATAGAGCCCTTGGCCGGAATACGGACACTCTTGGGCGTGTTGAGGCGCGCGCCATCGGGGGCATCGTATTGCAGCTTGGCCTCCACCGGTAGCGGAAGCCCATTTTCTGCCACGATGAGCAGCGGCGATGACTCGGATACGCGGGTATAAACATTGCCCGGTGGGATAAGCGCCACAGAAGATCGCAGATCGCGCAAAGTATTCGAATGCACATCCATCGTGTGGGTGAACCTTCGCCGCGCTTCAGCATTGCTGCCCAAGCTATCGCGGTTGGTCAGCGAAAGCGCGGCCAGCAAATCCCGGCGCAAAGGCAGGACGAATTCATAGGGAGTCAGTGCGATATCTGGATCATCGACCATGATATTCATCAGCTCATCGGTATAGCGGGCCTGCTGCTCCACGCGGACGATATCGGATTCGGCGAAGGCGGCGGGATCACTAAAGGGGCTGCCAGGCAGTGACCCCGGAACGGCGGTTTCCTGCTTGAGGCTGCCGACGGTACGCGCATGGGACTGGCCGGAATCGATGAGCGCTTGGGCGGAGTCAAGCGCGTATTCGGCGGCGCTGGGATCCAAGTAATTGGGCAAACGCGCCACGGTGTCATCGCTAGCGGCCAAACTCAACGCGGCGCCGCCGGTGATGGCGCGGGAAAGTTCGGAATCGAGCGAGTAATCGTAGCGTAGCTCCGGGTTGGAATAGCCCACCGTCTGTGGCTTGGAGCCGGTTTGGGCTAAAAGGGCGCCCAGGGAGGCGTCGAAAGTCACGGCGTGGCCAGGCCACGAAGTATTATCAGCCACCAGTGCGGGCAGGGGCAGTTGTTGATCCACATAGCCGGAGCCAACCGCGAGGACAGAGGTTGCTGGCTTGGTGCCGAGGATTCGCTCGATGGTGTGGTTGCCGCGCTGCAGCCCCTCGTAGGTAAGGAAGGGATTATTCGCCTTGGCCACGGATGAGGCATTAGCGTTTGCCCACGGCATAGACATAAAGCAATCGAGTTCACGCAGGCGCTTGAGCCAGCGGGCGGCATCCTCTTTGCCAGTGCCGGGTTCGAGGTGCACATCGTCGTTGTTATTGAACCACGAATCACGCAGGCGCTTAGGACGCTCCGCCTGAGCCGGGCGGGCAGAGCCCACCTTATAGCCCTCCGCCATGCGGTTGACCGTGTCCAAGAGGGCGGGATCGATGGCTACGCAGCCTGCCCCGCGCAGATCGTGGTCCGCATAGGTGCTCACCAAGCGATCGAGCCGGCCGCCCTCAGCCAGCTCGGTGGCTAGCTCATCGGAGGCGAGAATAAGGTCTTCTCCCCCAGCGCCGCCTGGTACCGAGTCGATATCGGCGCTAATGGGATAGACCACGGTGAGGTCGTGAGGTTTGGGCTCCGAGGGGGCATCGCCAAGCGCCTGCTTCTTTCCCTGCACCTGGCCTATTAGGCGTTCTTCCGCAAAGCTGACCGCTTCGCCGCCGACAGTGCCGGTGAGGGTAAATAGCAGCGGATAGGCGCCGGCGTCTTCGATGGCTAGGGTCTGCTCGCCGTGTAAGGAGGTGGGAACCTTGAAGGTAACCTCTCGGGTTTCGCCCGGTTGCAGGGGCGCGGTGGTGGTGCTGGGGCCGTAATACGGGAATTCGCCGGTGGCCAGCTGCGTGCGGGCCTGTGCAGAACTCTCCACGGCATCGCCACGGCGGCTGGTCAACTGGAGGTCTTCCATGGCCTCATCGGTGGGATTGTGTACCTGGAAGGTAAGTTTCAGTTCCTTGCCCACGGTGAAGGGTTCGGCCGCGATGAGATCGAGAGTGGCCCGCTCTGGTCCGCGCGCGCCCAACCATGCTTGGATATCCTGCTGTTTTCCCGCAGCCGAATCCATCTGCGCGGCGGCCTCTGGCAGCGGCAGGCACAATCCCCACCCCGCTACCGCCAGGCAGCCGCCCACGGCGGCCCAAGACTTCAGGCGTTGGCGCATTACCGTGGGGTCACTTTCCCCGCGGCGGCTTCCTTTCGTGCGAGATCGGGAAGGAGATCATGCGCGATGCGCGCCAATTTGCGCTCGTCGGCGTAGGCCAAATGCTCGATGAGTTCAGAGACGGGAATCCATGCGACCTCGGTGACCTCCGGATCCTCATCGTTCATGATGCCGTCTACAAAGCGCAGCAAGTGATGGTGCACTGTCTTATGGATACGCACCCCATCAGAGACGAACCAATAATCAATCATGCCGAGGTCTGCAAAAACCTCACCGGAAATGCCGGTTTCCTCCCATACCTCGCGCTCAGCGGTGACTTCTTTGGCTTCGCCATTTTCTACGTGGCCTTTAGGCATGGACCACAGCAGGCGTCCGCGACGGTCGAGGCGGCCGATGAGTGCCACATAAAGCCGGGAAAGATCTACCTGGCCAGTGGCATCGACACACTCCGCCAAACCAGAGACAACAAGGCCGCCGGCGGAGGTTTCATCGCGGGTTTCCATGGCCGTAGATTGACCATTGCCACCGCGGTAGGGCCTGCGCTGCTGAGTGCTGCGGCGCGCGCGATTATCCGGCCGGCGGCGCCGCCTGCGCCGGGACCGGTTACGGTTGCGGCCGCCTCCCTTAGAGGGGCCCTGTTCTTGGTTAGTCATCCCTGCCAATCGTAGTAGACTCTCACCCGTGAATTTTCAGGACACTCAGCTAATTGGCGTTCTTGCCCGCGCGGAATCCACCGTCTCCTCCCTCAGCGACCTGCTGGGCGGTTTGGTGGAGAAATTTGCCGCCCGTGGTTATTCGCTCTACCTTGTGGGCGGCTCTGTGCGCGATGCGCTTTTGGGCCGCTTGGGAAATGACCTGGACTTTACCACTCCGGCCCGCCCGGACGTGGTTAAAGAGATCTTGGATGAGTGGGCCGAGACTGTATGGGATACCGGCATCGACTTCGGTACCGTCTCCGCGGCCTATAAGGGTCAGCAGATTGAGATCACCACCTTCCGTTCCGATTCTTATGATGGCCAGTCCCGCAACCCTGAGGTGGTCTATGGTGACACCTTGGAAGGTGACCTAGTGCGGCGTGACTTTAAGGTCAATGCGATGGCCATCGAGCTGCTTGCCGACGCCTCTTTTACCTTCCACGATCCCCTCCACGGCCTCCAGGATGTGGCCGACCGGGTGCTCGATACCCCGGACAAGCCGGAAATCTCCTTCCACGATGATCCGCTCCGCATGCTGCGGGCGGCGCGTTTTGCGTCCCAGCTGGAATTTCGCGTGGCCGATCGGGTGGTAGATGCCATGCGGGATATGGCCGGCGAGATCCAGCGCATCACCGTAGAGCGCGTACAGGTGGAGCTGGATAAGCTTATCTGCGGCACGGCGCCGTGGGACGGCATTGACCTGCTGGTTTCCACCGGAATCGCGGACTATATCTTTCCGGAAATCCCGGCATTGCGCATGACCGCGGATGAACACGCGCAGCACAAGGACGTTTATGCTCACTCGCTGAAGGTGCTAAGTCAGGCCATGGACCAAGAAGAAGATGGCCCAGACCTTGTCCTGCGCTGGGCGGCGCTTCTACACGATATTGGCAAACCGGATACCTTTGATAACACCGATGGTAAGGTCTCCTTTCACCACCACGAGGTGGTGGGCGCCAAGCTTGCCCGCAAGCGCCTGCGCAAGTTGAAGTACCCCAAGGCGACCACGGAGGCCATCGGCCAGCTGGTGTACCTGCACATGCGCTTCCACGGGTTCGGGGAAAATCAGTGGACCGATTCTGCCGTGCGCCGCTATGTTACTGACGCCGGCGACCTCCTCCCCCGTCTGCATAAGCTGGTGCGCGCCGATTGCACGACCCGCAATGCTAAAAAGGCCCGTCGACTCCAGCGCACCTATGATCAGCTTGAGGAGCGCATCGAAGAGATCGGCCGCAAGGAGGACCTGGCTCGCGTGCGCCCGGACCTTGACGGCAATGAGATCATGGAAATCCTCGGCCTTAAGCCCGGGCCAGAGGTAGGCCAGGCATGGTCTTATCTCAAGGAACTGCGCCTAGAGCACGGCCCCCTCGAGCGCGAGGAAGCGATTGCGAAGTTGCGCGAGTGGTGGGATTCTAAACAGTGATGTTTGCCGATAGATTATTTAACGCCCTCGAGCGCAATGACCCCGCTCCCGGCCAGCTTCTCATCGCTGCTCCGGGCATGCTTTCGCCGGAATTCGCCCGCTCCGTCATCCTCGTCATTGAGCACAATGACATGATGACCTTTGGCGTGGATCTGACTAAGCGCTCCGAGGTAGCTATTTTCAATGTGCTGCCGGAATGGCTTCCCGTGGTGGCTAAACCGCAGGCGCTGTATATCGGCGGTCCGCTCAACCAACAATCCGTTGTTGGCCTCGCCCAGACTAAACAGGGCGTCGATCCGGACAAACAAGATCGGCTCACCCGCCTCGCACCGCGCCTGGCACATGTGGATCTGCGCGCGGACCCAGAAGAGATCGAGCCACTAGTTTCTGGCATGCGCATGTTTGCCGGCTATGCCGAATGGGGGCCGGGCCAGCTGGAGGAGGAAATCGAGGCCGGCGAATGGTTCGTCTCTCCGGCCCTTGCCCAAGACGTTATTACTCCAGGCCCAGCCGACCTCTGGGCCGATGTTATGAAACGTCAGCCCATGCCGTTGCCTCTCTATTCCACATATCCAGTCAACGTGGAAGACAATTAATTCCTATCGCGCTGCAGGCAATGGGCTAGACTAGCCCGCATGCGCGCGGATATTTCTCAAGGATTAAGAGATACCTGGGCCGCCGCGATCGGCCTTATTCCCCTCGGCCTAGCCTTCGGCCTACTCATGGTCCAATCCGGTTTCAGCTGGTGGTGGACGCCGATTTTCTCCCTCGTCATCTACGCCGGCTCTATGGAATTCTTGGCCATTTCCATGGTTACTGGTGGGGCTTCCGCCTTTGCTTCGTTGGTTACCGGATTCATGGTGAACTTCCGCCATATTTTCTATGGCCTCACCTTTCCCCGGCACCGCATTCATTCACGGGTGGGCCGGGCTTATTCCACATATGCGCTTACCGACGAAACCTATGCCATCGTCTCCTCCCTCCCCGCCGAGGAGCGCCCGAGTGGGAACCGAATACTCACCATCCAAATCTTTTGTCAGGTCTTGTGGGTAGGCGGCGGCATCGTCGGTGCCCTCGCCGGCCGAGTGATTCCCTCTTCCGTGCAGGGAATGGAATTCGCTCTGGTTGCCCTTTTTGTCGTGCTTGCAATGGATTCCTTCCGCAATAACCAGGACTTTTCATTGCCGTTAAGTGCTGTGGTGGTGGGAATCCTTGCTGCAGTCTTCGCCCCAGGACAACTGCTCATGGTGGGGCTGAGTGCCTACTTCATTCTGCTTATTATCCGCTACGCATCTCCCCGCATCGATGCCGCTATTGGCTTGCGTAGCCGCGGCGAGTCTACGAGATTCCGGGAGGAACGCTAATGCCCGCTGGAGTTACGCTTGCTTCCATCGCCGCAGTGTTGGCCCCCGTCGGCCTTATTACCGTTGTGCTGCGCCAGCTTCCCTTTTCCTTTGTGAAATGGATGAAGGATAGCCAGTTCTTTTCATTGCTGGGCATGATGATGCCTGTAGGTGTGATGACCATTTTGGTGGTTTATACCGTCTACGGGCAGGCTGGTGCCCCTGGGGGCATCTGGGCGGCTCTCCTCGGCGTGGTAGTAACCTTCCTGCTCCACCTGTGGAAGCGTGAATCAGCGCTGTCCATCTTCGGAGGAACCGCCTTTTATATGTTTCTCGTTAACGTTGTCTTGTAGGCACCGTGTTTGAACCCTAAAGGCCGAACTTGGCGGTAGCTTCGGACCATAGGGCGTCGAAATGAGATTGGTCCACGTATTGGGCGCTAATGTCTGGAAACTCATCGTAGGTATCCGGGTGCGGGACAACCTCTTGCGGCTGATCTACGTTTCCCGTGGAACTGGTCGGGGTAGCCACACCAACTATGGCATCTGAGGGATCCAGGGCGATCATGCGGACCATTCGACAGCTGCGCGCATCTTGCTCCTCCATTTCCGCCATATGGATGGCCGAGCCTACGCCGGGCACGGTTAGTTCAGTTCGTACGTATAGGTAATTTGCCATAGGGCCTAAGTGTAGCTATGTGGTGGCACGCTGGGCGTAGCGGGATGCCAGCCACGAACACATCATTAACTGGACCTGGTGGTAAATCATCAACGGCAGGATCAGTAGACCAAGAGACGTTCCCCCAGAAGCAAAGATAACCGAGGCCATGGGTAGTCCCGTGGCTAGTGACTTCTTCGATCCACAGAACTCGATTGCGACTGTATCGGCGCGCTTGAATCCCAATTTTTCACTCACCTTCTTGGTGAGCCACAGCATGAAAGCAACGAAGATCGCTGCGAAGGCGACAAGGAAGGCCAACTCCCATATGGAGATGGAGGACCAAATTCCGTCTACTACGCCTTTGGAAAAGGCAGAATACACCACCATGGCAATGGAGCCGCGGTCTACCACTTTGGTGGCCTTGCTTTGGGCGAATTTGCCAACCCAGCGCCGAGTCAGCTGACCCAGGATAAAGGGAGCCAGCAGCAAGAGCGCGATTTCTCCAAATACGGAAGTGTCGATGTGGACTCCTCCCCCGGTACCCATGAGGAGCATAACCAGCGAAGGGGTAATAAATACTCCGACCAAGTTAGAAGTAGATGCTGACACGATTGCGCCTGCAACGTTTCCCTTCGCAATGGAGGTAAAGGCAACCGAAGATTGCACGGTGGACGGTACCAGCGTGAGAAACAAGATCCCCAGGTACATATCGTGCGAAATGAAAGCGGTAAGCGGACGTAGCGCTATACCTATGAGCGGGTAGACCACAAAGGTGAAGGCCAGGATCGTTAGGTGTAGGCGCCAATGCTTAAGCCCATTGAGGGCCTCTTGAGTGGAGAGCCTAGCGCCGTACAAAAAGAAGAGGAAAGCGATCGCAACATTTGTTAGCTGGCCGAATGTCTCGGCAAAATCCTCACGGGCTGGTGCAATGACCGCAAGGATGACCGCCAAGATGATGAGCACTATGAGGGGGTCGGGCTTCTTTAAACTCTGCAGCATTCTAAAAGTTTAAACCCTACCGCTCCTTCTTCCCCGGAAATACTCGGGCCAAAAATATGCCCTCTGTGGTTTCACGTGAAACCACAGAGGGAGGAATGCACCCTAGGCTGTAGTGACATTAGAGCCGTCTTGCTTAACTTCGTATCCTTCCAAGGGGTCGCGGCCCGGTCCGGATATTACGCTTCCATCGCTGAGGTCATAGGAGGTGTTATGTGCGGTGCAGGTGGCCGTCATGCCATCGATCTCGGTGATCGGATTGTGCTGGTGCGGACAGGTCTGGGAATAGGCCTTGAACTCACCTTCTTTCGGCTGAGTAAAAATGACGCCATCTACAATCTTCGCGGATCCGACTGGAATTTCCGTAGCTGCGATTTCCGCGGACGGAGAAGAACCACAGGCTGTTAGGTAGGCACCTGCGAAAGTGGTAGCGGTACCGAGCAAGAAGATTCGGCGAGAGCACTTATTCATGCCCTTAGTCTAGCTGGTGATGATGGTGCTTTGTGACTCAGCCGTGTAGCTGAGCGAATTTAGAGTTTCACGTGAAACACAGAGGTTAACTAACCAGATAGCCCTCCCATGCTTCAGGGGAGCCAGTGGGTGTAGGAGTGAGTTCATAGGTGCCAGATTCAATGCCTAAATCATCGACGATGCTATGGGCCGACTGCTGCCCCTCCGCTACTGGTGTGGATGTCGGTTCTTTGTGGCCTTGCTCGTTATAAGCGCCAATGGCAAAGGTCGAAGCGGCGATGGCTGCGAGGGCGGTGCTTTTCTTCATATGTATCATTTTGCCCAGCGGAGGCCTCTGATGCTCTTTACTTTCTGGGTTCCCCGGAAGCTTTACGCAATCTCCATCGTTATTGGCAGTAAGGCGAAAAGTACGGTAATCCAATTATTAACGTAGCCTAGCGTTGAATTGACCAATATATTGAAAGAGTGACGGGATATCGTAAGTGACGGAACAAGAAGATGTAACGAGCCTAACCTATAACGTCACTGTGACTGTCGGGAAACATCCAATGAGCTATTCAAGCGAGAGGGCAGATTCTAGTGGTCGTGGAAACACTTCCTATGTTTCGGTTGAGTTTATCAGTGCGGCCATTTTCTCGGCTGGTGTTTGAAAGCCCAGGGTTTTGCGGGGTCGGCGGTTGAGTTGCAT
>NZ_JAKRDU010000026.1:0-10768 GCF_022347325.1 Corynebacterium nasorum | reverse complement strand
CACCAAAGTCTCGGCTATCGCACGCCAGCTGAGGTTGAGTCAGAGTTTTGGGAAACCAACCCGGCCCAAGAAATAATGGAAATCAAGGCAAATGCCTAGGAACAAAACCCGGGACACTTCACCACCCGTAGGTGGCTTTAGGCACTAACCACACGTGGTTAGTAGATGGCTTCTGTATGGTCGCTGTATGGTCGCTACCATACACGAACCATAGATGGTCAGTACTTGGTCTGTATCTGGTCGCTATCTGGTTGCCACCACACACTAACCACACGTGGTCGCTATCTGGTCACTGTATGGTCTCTACCACACACTAACCACATACTAACCACACATGGTCAGTATCTGGTCGAAAAAATGAACCCCGCTACTGCATAAGCAGCAACGGGGTCTTGAGTGTTAGAAATTGCGATAGATAAATACTCCACCCTCGCGGGCGTCGGTAGCGGTGACGGCGTAATCGTAAGCTAGGTCACTCACCCAGGAGTCCCAGTCAAAGTAGGTCCGTAACGGAGAGTCGGGGTCAGTATCCTCCATCAATCCAGTGTCTTCGGCGAGATTTAGCGCGTACTCATAAAAGCTCGGCCACCATCCGCAGAACTGTTCTTCAAAAGTGGCAACATCGGGGACGTTGTCCATATCTTCAACAACAACACCATCTTCAGCCCAGCGACAAAAGGCGGGCCATAGTGTGTAGCCGATCTGCTCATATGCAGCAGTCCATGCTTCAACGTTTACCGGCTCAATTGAATAGCCTTCTGGCACACCATAGGAACGGAATATTATCGCGCCACTACACCTATCTGTCATGGGATATCCATTCCACTCATGCACGTCTTTAGCGGTCGGAACACCTTCCCATTCAGATACTTTAATAAATCGCCCTTTGTCGATACCGTCGACGGTGTAGCAGTGCTCGCACATGACAAGCGCGCCAGGCTCGCGCTCTAGAACTGTATCGGGTGCTTCTCGTTGGGTGAACATGCTCGGTCCTCCTTGTTAGTGACTGACTTGCCACCACTAACTCCGCACCGGGTCGCTACCCGGTGTGAAGACATAAAAAATACCCCTGGACTCACCGCTCTCTACTAGATGACACTTGATTTCTCTATCCAACAAATGGGGAACAGTTCATTCCCTGGTAGGGGACGGAAGTTAGTAACGGGGGCAGGATTCGAACCTACGACCTCTGGGTTAGACGCCCGAGTTCAAACAACGGGCCTGACCCCCGACGTGTCCACTGTCCAGGGGTCAGGCCCGCGCCATCCTAGGCGTTTTTCAACGCCCGATACACGGTAGGGCGAGTGACTCCGAATTCTCGGGCCAAGGCTGCTTTCGACTCCCCTGCCAGTGTGCGCCTCTTAATCTCCGCTACCTGTTGTGGGCCAAGGGCAGGTTTGCGGCCTTTGTACTTGCCGGCCTTTTTCGCCAACGCAATCCCTTCCGCCTGGCGCTCGCGGATAATGGCCCGCTCAAACTCCGCAAACGAACCCAAAATACCGAGCATAAGATCCGCGCGCGGATCCGTGGTGTCTTTCGCAAACGCGAGATTCTCATGCAGAATAGTAACAGTCACGCCCTTGCCGGTGAGTTCATCGACAATACCGCGAAGATCGGTTAGCGATCGGGCGAGGCGGTCAATTGACGAGACGACGAGTTCGTCACCGTCGCGCACATAGGCCATGCATTCGCCAAGTCCAGGGCGTGCAGTCTTGGTGCGGCCGGAAATCTTATCTTCAAAGAACCGGTCAATCCTGCCGGAAGCATTGAGTAGTTCTTTCTGGCGCTGATTATTCTGCTCCACCGTGGAAACACGGATATAGCCCACCCGCTGCCCATGCGAACCAGGGTCATTGCCCATTAGTCTTCGCCCCGCGAGGGTTTAAAGGAAACAGTCTCTTGTTCTATGACCGCATCACGATATGACTCGATTGCATCCGAGAGGGCGTAAAGCTGAACACCGTCGAGACCGTCAGCGTCAGCAAGCAAGGACTGTACAATCCTGCCCAACGCCTGCTGTCCCGACGATAATCCACCATGTAGATCTTTCACTCGCGCCAACGCGGGCACAGAGTCAATATGACTTTCAATATGGAAACCGTCAGACGACAACACCACACTCACCACTTTCTGTAAACATAAGGCCTAGACCCCACTAGACACGTGTAAAACAATGCTAGGAACGGCCCTTTTTACAGGAAACATTCTGTCGCACACCGGCGTAACAATAGGGTGTACCCCAGAGCGCGAATCAGCATGGACCTATAAAGCGACTATCCTATACCGGTCTGGCCACCGGCGGTGATCGCCCGATAGAGGTAGCATCACCTGCCGCCGACTCGGATATAGGTCTCATCGACCCGCCAGGAACTGGCCTGGCAGTCAGGTACCTGCCGGTACCACCGTGTTTGCTTGTCCAGCTCAGGGGCGTATTTCTGGACCCAGCGGTAGATCGTGGTGTGATCGACCGGCACGCCCCGCTGAAGTCATCATTTCCTCCAGATCGCGGTAGCTCACCCCGTAGCGGCAGTACCACCGCACTGCCCATAGAATGATGTCACGGGGGAAATGACGACCGGAGAAGATACCCATGGCTGTGACTATTTCACGTCACTCTTCCTACTGCCCCAACTGTGCAACAGCACCAATAAACTGGCGCCCCGGTTATAAGTTGGGGCGCCAAGTCGATGTGCTCGAGTCGGGGGATGTTAGTGGCCGGTGTCAAGCCGGCCAGACAGTCGGTTCAGCCGGTCCTGACTGGGGCCGTCGAGCCCGATAATGGACACGGTTTTGCCTCTGTCCTGGAACTTCTGCGTAATCGCGTCAAAGGTCGCGACCGTGGAGGCATCCCAGATCTCCGCCTCAGTGAGATCAATAGTGATATGACGGGCAGAATCGGTGTAATCAAAGCGATAAACCAGGTCATTGCTTGATGCCCAAAACAACTGGCCATGCACCCGGTAGGTACGAGTATCAATCTCGCCATCGCCGTCGCCGTCGATATCGGAGACCTTTTCAATGGAAACGATATGTGCCACCCGACGGGCGAACATGATCATCGCGGTGACCACACCCAGCACCACACCAATGGCCAGGTTGCTGGTGGCTAGGGTCGCAATAATCGTCACGGCCATAACAATGGTCTCAGAGACCGGCATGAGTTTAAGGGTGCGTGGATGCACCGAGTGCCAGTCGATGGTGCCGACCGAGACCATGATCATGATTGCCACCAGCGCAGCCATCGGGATCATGCCAACGATGTCGCCCAGTGCCAGGACCAGGACCAGCAGGAACACACCGGCTAACAGGGTGGATAGGCGGGTACGTGCCCCGGATTCGCGGACGTTGATCATGGTTTGACCGATCATCGCGCAGCCGCCCATGCCGCCGAAGAAACCGGAGGCAATATTAGCCACCCCCTGTCCCCAGGATTCGCGAGTTTTATCGGAATGAGTGTCGGTGATGTCATCGACGAGCTTGGCGGTCATCAACGATTCCATGAGACCGACCACGGCCATGGCCAGGGCATAAGGCGCGATGATCTGCAGGGTCTCCAACGTCCACGGCACGTTCGGAATAAACAGGGACGGTAAGGTCTCCGGCATCTTGCCCATGTCCGAGACCGTCGGGACAGTCAAACCGGCGGCAATGACCAAACCGGTGAGCACGATAATCGTGACCAGCGGGGCGGGGATCACACTGGTGAGCTTGGGGAAGAAAATCATGATCACCACACCCAAGCCGACGAGTGGGTAGACCATCCAAGGCACATCAATGAGGTGTTCGAGTTGGGCGGTGAAAATCATAATGCCCAGTGCATTGACGAAACCCAGCATCACCGATCGGGGGATAAAACGCTGAAGTTTCGCCACACCGAGGGCTCCGAGCACGATTTGTAGGACACCGCCCAACAAGACGGTGGCGATGAAATAATCCATCCCGTAACCACGCGCCACAGGAGCAATGACTAGGGCAATAGCCCCGGTGGCGCCGGTGGTCATTGCCGGGCGGCCACCGGTAAAGGCGATCGCAATGGCCATGACTACCGAGGAAAACAGACCCATGGCTGGGTCAACACCGGCAAGGATGGAAAAGGCAATGGCCTCAGGGATCAGCGCCAGGGATACCGCCAGTCCGGCCAGAATCTCTATACGGATACGGGCGGGGGAAGAAAATGCGTAACGGAAGGATGCGATGATCCCGGTAGGGGCATCAGCGCCGTCTGGACTCAGGAGGGGGCGGGGGGCCGCCGTGCTAGTTTCAGTCATAGATGTCCAATCTTTGAGGGGATAGGTAACTGGGCGAACGCCCGAAAGGAATCCAACCCTCTAGTAACTTTAGGTTTGGTGATGGTGGTCATGGTAGCGGGAGTTTTACTCAACCGCCAACCCAGGCACAGGAACCCGTGGGCAACATCACCGTGAAGGAGAACAGGCAATGCAAAACAGTAATTTCAAGATCGGCGAGGTCGTTGACCAGACTGGGTTGTCGATTCCCACCTTGCGTTATTATGACAACGTCGGCCTGATTACCCCATCGGGGCGTAGCCCTGGTGGGTTCAGGCTTTATAGTGAGGCTGATGTACGTCGTGTTTTGCTGGTGCGACGGATGAAACCGCTGGGGTTTACTCTGGATCAGATGCGAGAATTCCTGGAAGCTGCGGAGATTCTTCATAGTTCAGATGGCGGGCAGGACAGTGATCCCGCACAGCAGGCACGGAGTAATGCCAAGGCCACCCTTGCCGACATTCGTGAGGAGACGCGCACCCGCTACGAAAAGCTACGCAAGCAAATTGCCTACGCTGAGGAATTCCTCGATCTGGTCAACACCCTGGCACCCTAAAGTGCCCCCATCCTTCGCAGGGAGAAAGAGACCATCCGATTGAATGCGCTCTGTCGAGTCGCGTTCCAGATGAAGTGGACGAACGCCCGCGGCCTCTCCGGAGTGGATGGCGATAGTGCAGAGGACTTCTGAAATCCGTGCAGACGACTCCTCAAAACGACACAGTCATCCAAGGTCACATAATCGAAAATTGTCACTTAACCCGTTATTTTACCTACGCGGTGCTGTTGCAAAGTTGGGCCAGGGTCGAAAAGCCTACCCTCAAGACATTAGTTGTCCTTGCTCCGGGGTGCTTAAGCTGTCTCGAATATCCGGCTGACGATCACCGCGTCTGGGTTCGGGTGCCCGTAGGTAAACATCGTGCCCTGGCCCAACTTTGCAACAGCGCCGTCTAAAAGTATGTTCAGATCTCCTTGTTTAAGGATTGAAAACTGTAGTGTCTTGCTGTGGAGGCAGCAAGGTGGCGTATTGAGATGCCAAGTAAGTCCCGTCTTCCCACTTGGCTTTCAGCATCCTGGCGATACACATGACAGTGACATGGTGATCGCCTGCTCGGTGCAGAGATACCGCTTCTGATTGCGCACTGGCTCCGCTGACCCAAGTGTCCTCCACTAGCAGCACGTGCCGACCGGCGACTGCAGCAGGATCTATCACTGAAAAACGATCTGGGCTTATTGTGTGGGACGCGCCGGTGTTATCACCTGAAGATTCTAAAGCCGCTGGTGTGAGACGATTTCGGATATATGACCGAGAGCAGAATTGAGGGCACTAGCAAGTGCCCCACGGTCGCGTCCGGGACTGCGGTTGGTAGAGGGGACGTGAGTTATCACTTCTACCGGACTGACTGCTTGAGCAAGAGTTGGAAGATTATCTCGTAACGTGGTGTACCCTAACCGACTTAACTCAGTGTCCTAAATTGTTCATGACACGTGCAGTTTTATCAATCATGACCGCAACTTCGTGTTGCTCGTAAACATTTTGCATATTCCGGCCAAGGCTGACGTCTATCCACCCATTTGTGGCATGTTCTGACTTTGTCTCCGTTGCAGCTATGGCATCAATGATATTGCTTTGGTCTTTCCAACGGGCATCATTCAAAATGTAGACCACGGCCTTGTCCCAGGCCTGCTCAAAGCTTGGCTCCCTACCGTAGAAGAACGTTGTCTTTAAAGTCGGCGAATATACGCGAAATTCAAACATGTACCTTATTGTAAAAGTGGGGTGTACCCCAAAAGCCTCATGTCTCGATTATGCCTCACAAACCCCTACCGAGCACCACCCTGCGACAACTTAGGGCGAGACGCTTTAGTGAGACGGGGAGGAGGCCAATTGCCCCATGAAACGGTCTCACATTCCAGTTCCTGCCGGGTGTCTCATAAAACTTTAGGTTTTCAGGACGCTCCGCGACCGCTAGTGGGCCATATAAGCGAGTCGGGTGTGGTCATCGACAGCGGCATGGACGTGGTCGAACCCGATCGGGTCTTCCGGTCGCGGATCGGTCGTGGACTCGCCAACCGCCGCTGTCGGGGGTGCGGCTGAGTTTCTTCACATCGATATGGATGAGCTTGCCTGGCCACCAGCAACGCTCTCGCATGCGTGGTCAAGCGGGCGTTACCGTTGGGCATAGAGGCCCTCCTGGCAGTGAAGAACTAGACAGCTCCACTAAGCCAGGAGGCCTAGCTATTTCACAAGACCGAAAGTGCCACCAACGTCACGGTCGAGTACAACTAGTGGGTGTCACTGTGGCTTTCCGAAGTCCACCACACTGACGTTCCCGTCATTGCGGGGGCGGTACAGAGGGCTCCTGACGGATTGCCCGAAGTCCTCTGCACGAATTGACTTCCGGCCTGATGCCGCTGTACCAACCTGTCCTGATAGGCGCGCGCCTCGTTTGCCAGAAGATGGGCAAGGTTCCCTCTCCCCATTGCTTTTTGGGAGTCCTCGGCCAGCTACGGGATCGTGCCTGGCCGGTCCTCGGTCGAGTTGTTGTCCGGAGTTGGTGTGCAGCAGTCGGGTTCCCCGCTTTGCCCGGGACCCTCGCCTGTGGGCGGCGTTCCCTGTCTGATGCGCAGTCTCCTGCGCCGGTTGAGGGCGGCCAATGCCGATGCGAGCACCACGGCTGCGGCGAGGGCTGCGATCAGGGTGCTGTTGTCGCTGATCCAGGCGCTGGCGGCGGCCGACCATACGGCGAGGCTGTTGGCCTGTGCGGTTCCGCCGGTGGCGGCGGGATACCAATACCAGCTGAGGTAGGCGCCGGTTATGGTGAGGATGAAGGCGGCGATGCGGTTGCTGTGCTTGGCCAGGCCGGTGATTCTTCGCCCGAGGGCGGCCCCGGCGATGGCCGTGCCTGCCGAAACGAGTATCAGGACAGTGGCCGAGCCTGCGGCGTAGGCGGCGAAGACCGCGAGCAGCCCGGCGTAGCTGGCGACGGCCTGGGCTTGGGCGATCACGGCCAGGAGCACCCCGAGGGTGCAGCCGAGGGATGCTGCGGCGTATCCGATCCCGAAGGCCACCATGCGCCCGGTTTTGTGACCTGCCCCTGCGGCTTCTTGTGTGCGGGGTTTCGTGGCCCAGGCCGGCAGACGGAGCCGTGGTGTGAGTCCGGTGAGCATGGCCAGGCCCAGCAGGAGAAGGATCACCCCGGTGGCCATTCCCAGCCAGGGCGCTGCGCTGATCAGGGTCCTGGCGCCCGCGCTGACGATCAGCCCGAAGGCTGCCAGGGTCCCGGCGAAGCCGAGGCTGAGCGCGAGCCCGGCCCGGAGCCCGTGGGCCAGACGCAGCGCGAGCGGGCGCGTCCGGGCGTCCCCGATGGTCTGGGCTATCCAGGCGGGCAGGAGGGCGAAACCGCAGGGATTGACCGGGGCAATCATTCCAGCGGCGAAGGCCAGGGCAAGCAGGGCTGTCATTGGGCACCGGCCTTGGTGAGTTCTTCTTGGATCTTTTCCGCAGACGGGTCGGTGGCCCGGAAGGTAACGTCGCCCTTCGCGTCGACCACCACCAGGGTGCTTATGGAGGTGACCTTGTACCGGGTGGTCAGTGTGGCCTCGGTGTCGATGACGGCAGGGAGCTCAGGGGCCTTGATGTAATCGCGGAATCCGTTGATGGTCTCCTTCGGTTCTCGGGGGTCCACGTCCACCAGGAGGTAGTCGGCCGAGCTTCCCAGGGCCGTGGAGGCCTTGTTCAGGGAATCGGCCCCTTCTGCACACTCACCGCATCCGGCAGAGAAGAAGAACAGTGCTGCGGGCTTACCGTCCGGGATGGTCCGGGTAGTGCCGTCAATGTCGGAGACCGTAACGGCAACGGCACCGGCCGCGTCGGGCGACGAACCGCCTGGCGCGGCCGACGGGCCGCTCGGTGAGCTGGCGCAGGCGGTTGTCAGTGCCATGACCGCTGCCAGAAACAGGGCGCAGGCGAGGTGCCTGGGCCGGGGAACGGACAGAGAACGGCGGGATCTCGGGTATGTCATGGTGTCTGGTGGTTCCTTCCAGGAATGGGGATGGGGACTCAGGCGGTGCCGTGGTCGGTGCGGTGGTGCTCGGGGACAACAGATAGGTGAGGGCCTGGTCGGTGGCGGTCAGGGCATTCCTTTGCTTCGGTAGTGGGGGCTGGAGCTCAGGCGCAGCAGGAGAGCTCGGAGACGTCGGTGGTGAAGGCCTTGACGGCGATCCTGATTCCCTCGGCCATCGTCAGGTAGGGGCTCCAGGCGGCGGCGACCTGCGCGGTGGTCATGCCCGCTTCGAGGATGTAGACGCCGGCGGCGGCGATTTCCCCGGCGTCCTTGGCCACCGCGGAGAGGCCCAGGATCCGTCCGGTGTCGCGGTCCGCGACAACCTTGATGAAGCCGCGGGTGTCGCGGTTGACCACGGCTCGCGGCACGTACTCCAGGGGGAGGACCCGGCACTCGCAGCTGATCCCGGCGGCGACAGCTTCCTTTTCCGTCATCCCGACCGCCCCGATGGCGGGACTGGTGAAGGTGACCCGGGGCAGGTGCCGGTAGTCGACCTCGGCCAGGGCATCGGTGAACGCATTGTCCACGGCCAAGGCGCCGTGGGCCGCTGCGACGTAAACGAACTCCCGATGGCCGGTCGCGTCCCCGGCGGCCCAAACCCGCGGGTTGGACGTGGCCAGGCGGGAATCGACCACGATCTCGCCGGATGCGCCGGTCTTCACCCCGACGGCGTCAAGGTCCAGTCCCTCGGTCACCGGGCGGCGGCCCAGTGCCACGAGGATGCGGGAAGCGCGGAACACCTCCTCGCCCCCGGCCACGTTTGCCGTCACCGAGACCCCGTCCGGGCCGGAGGCCACGGAGTCGGCCATGACCCGCCGGACCACCCGGATCCCCTCGTCGGCGAACACCCCCGCCAACGCCTTGGATACCTCCGGTTCCTCCTGCGAGGCCAACCGGGAACGGACCAGCATGGTCACCCGGGAGCCCAGCCGGGAGAAAAGCTGTGCCATCTCCAGGGCAACATAGCCTCCGCCCAGGATCAGCATTGATTCGGGCACCTCGTCCAGTTCCATCGCCGTCGTCGAGGTCAGGTACCCGGCCTCGGCCAGTCCGGGAACGGGCGGCACGTAGGGTGCGGAGCCAGTGGCCACGAGGTAGTGCCCGGCCTCGATCGTTCTCACTGCACCATCCGGGGAGATCACCCGGAGCAGCGGTGCGTCCTGGGTTCCGGTGAACGACGCGTCCCCCGAGATCATCGTCCACCCGTAGTCCGCGGCCAGATCGACGTACTTCTCCGTGCGCATGCTTTCAACCAGCGCGGCCTTGCCCTGAATCAGGGCCGGCATGTCCACCGGGCCCGCCGAGGCCGCCACCCCAGGGAAGCGGGCCGAATCCAACGCCACGTGGCGGGCCTCCGCGGCAGCCAGGAGCGCTTTCGACGGGACGCAGCCCGTGTTCACGCATGTCCCGCCCACGGTGCCGCGCTCCACCATCACGACGCGCTTGCCCAGTCCGGTGGCCCGGATCGCGGCCGCAAACGCTCCGCCGCCGGAACCAATAATCGCCAGATCGAACTTTTCGTTTGTCATTCCAGATGTCTCTTCCCTGTGGTTCAAAAGTTCCTATGGAACCATTGTGAACCTTCCAGTACAATGGAAGGTCAAGTGTGGTGGCCATTGGAAGGGGAATCGGCGAACATGAGGATCGGACAGCTTGCGGAAGCAACCGGAACCACGACCAAGACCCTGCGGTTCTACGAGGAGTCGGGGCTGCTCCCTCCGGCCGAGCGATTGGCCTCCGGCTATCGGGACTACGCCGAGGATGCCGTGGGTCGGGTCGGGTTCATCCACCGGGGCCAGGCCGCCGGGCTGACCCTCGCCCAGATCCGCCAGATCCTCGACATCCGCGACGGCGGCCAGGCGCCCTGCGAGCACGTGCGCGACCTGCTTGACGTGCGCCTCGCTGAGATCGAGCAGCAGATCGCGCAGCTCTCCGTGCTGCGCGACACTATCGCGGACCTCAGACAGGACGCCGCACACCCGGACCCTGAAACGTGCAGCACCGATCAAGTGTGTAGGTACTTGTAATCCAATTGGGCACACCTCCTTAGCAACCACGCTATGCGAGAGTTGCAGCTCGACGAGAGCCAGGATGACAGGATTAACCGCCAGGAGCTATCTATAAATAGGGACTATTTCTTACCTGGAAGTAACATTCTGGCGGTTGAGGATAATACCTTTGGTGCATTTTGAGCCAAAAGCTTCTTGGCCTCTGGACTGACAGTTGCCACCACAGCACTCGCAACCAAAACTGAGCCTATAAGGTGCTGTTGCAAAGTTGGGGCAGTAGAAAGACCGGCGTGAAATAATCAGAGCCATGGGCATCTTCTCCGGTCGTCATTTCCCCGTGAAATCATCCTGTGGGCGGTGCGGTGGTACTGCCGCTACGGGCTCAGCTACCGCGATCTGGAAGAAATGA
>NZ_JAKRDU010000025.1:0-13946 GCF_022347325.1 Corynebacterium nasorum | reverse complement strand
GTCAATTGCTAGACTGTTTCTTCGTGATTGTAACCAATGATTTCGAAGTCAGGGTAGGAGCGCGCACGCTTCTCGAAGCCCCAGGGCAGCACTTGCGTGTGCAACCCGGTGACCGCATCGGGCTTATCGGCCGCAACGGCGCGGGCAAGACGACGACTATGCGCATTTTGGCAGGGGAGACCGAGCCCTATGGCGGCTCAGTTACTCGTTCGGGCCCCATTGGTTATTTGCCCCAGGATTCCCGCGAAGGAAATATTGAACAGACGGCGCGAGAGCGCGTTCTCTCCGCCCGCGGTTTGGATGATCTCAAGCGCCGCATGGCCAAGCAACAAGAGCTTATGGAATCGGCCACTGACGATAAGTTCCGGGATAAGGCCATCCGGAAATACTCCCGCTTGGAGGAGCAATTCGAGTCGCTTGGCGGCTATGAAGCCGACTCCGAGTGCGCGCAAATATGCGATAATTTGGGTCTGCCGCAGCGCGTCCTAGACCAGCAACTCAAAACTCTCTCGGGTGGTCAGCGCCGCCGCGTGGAGCTAGCGCAAATTCTCTTTGCCGCTACCGAGGGGTCCGGAAAATCCCAGACCACCCTGCTCCTCGATGAGCCGACGAACCACTTGGACGCGGATTCTATTACGTGGCTCCGCCAATTCCTGTCCAAGCATGAGGGCGGGCTCATTATGATTTCTCACGACGTCGAGCTGCTTGAGGCCGTGTGTAATAAGGTGTGGTTCCTCGATGCGGTTCGCGGCGAGGCCGATGTATACAACATGGGGTATAAGAAATACCTCGATGCTCGTGCTACCGATGAAGCGCGCCGTCGCCGAGAGCGGGCCAATGCGGAAAAGAAAGCATCCGCACTGCAAAAGCAAGCCGCTAAGTTGGGCGCCAAGGCAACGAAGGCCGCCGCGGCCAAGCAGATGCTCCACCGCGCTGAACGCATGATGAGCCAGCTCGACGAGGTACGGGTGGCCGATAAGGTGGCCAATATCAAGTTCCCCGAGCCGGCTCCGTGCGCTAAGACACCCATGAATGCTAAGGGGCTGACCAAAATGTACGGCTCCCTAGAGGTCTTCGCCGGGGTGGATTTGGCCATCGATAAAGGGTCAAGAGTAGTGGTGCTGGGCTATAACGGCGCGGGTAAGACCACGCTGTTGAAATTGCTGGCCGGAGTGGAGCGCACCGACGGTGAAGGTGGCATCGTCAGCGGCCACGGCTTGCGGATCGGCTATTTTGCGCAGGAACACGACACCATCGATCCGGATAAGTCTGTATGGCAAAACACCATTGACGCCTGCCCAGACGCGGATCAGCAGGAACTGCGTAGTCTGCTTGGTGCCTTCATGTTCTCCGGCGAGAAGTTGGAACAACCCGCGGGCACTCTATCCGGCGGTGAGAAGACGCGCCTAGCCTTGGCCGCGCTGGTCTCTAGCCGCGCGAATGTGCTGCTGCTGGATGAGCCGACGAATAACCTGGATCCGATTTCGCGCGAGCAGGTGCTTGATGCGCTCAAGACCTACACCGGTGCTGTGGTGCTGGTAACACACGACCCGGGTGCGGTTAAGGCCTTGGACCCAGAACGCGTCATCATCATGCCCGATGGTGACGAAGATTTGTGGTCCGATGACTATATGGAAATTGTGGAGCTAGCGTAGGAGCATATGAAGACGCTGCTGGAGAGGATGCCCGCCTGGCGGGAGAAATTTTGGCTTATCCCAGCTGTGGCGGTGGCGATCGCCGCAGTGGGTGCGGAGCTGCTTATTGCGATTGGTAGCAATTTCGATGTGGCAGCCACGCCTTTTTATGATGGCAGCGCTGATAGCGCGCAGGGCATTTTGAGCGCCGTAGCTACGTCCTCGCTGTCATTGGCCGGCACAGTCTTCTTCATCACGCTGACCGCACTATCTGGTGTGGTCACGGTGATGGGCCCACGCCTTTTACATGAGTTTTTAAAAGACCGCTCCATCCAATCTACTTTGGCGATCTATCTTGCCACTTTCACCTTTGCGCTGCTGTCCCTCCGCGCGGTGCGCACTGGCGGCGATGGGGAAGAAGAGCACGTTCCTTCATTGAACGTGGCGGTGACGGTTCTGCTGGCCCTCGCGTGCGTGGTGTTCCTTATCTACTTCATTGTGCATATTGCGCAATCGATCAGCATGTCCCACGTGGTTCACGTAGTTGCACAAGACGTAGAGGACCACATGCGCCGACTTATCCAGCGCGGCGAGCAGGAAAAGGAGGCTAAGGCGCCGGGGCCGGAATTTTACGAAGCTGCGGAGAAGCGGCGCAGCAGCGAGACTGGTTACCTTAAATTCGTGGATTATGACGCCATCGCGCAGGCGGCGGCGCAGGAGAACTGCGCGGTGCACCTGGGCGTGGCACCGGGAGACTTGGTGCTGGAAGGAGAGGTCATCGCACACGGCGTGCCGCATTTGCCGGAAGATATTGAGCGTCACATCGTGCTCACGCAGCACCGCGAAAATGCCTCGGCCCACGACCCACGATTTACCGCCCGGCACCTCGCGGAAATCGCCGCCCGCGCTTTGAGCACCGGCGTCAATGACCCCTATACGGTCATAGACATCATTGACCGCTTTACCCAGATTCTTACCGTGATTGGGGATAAGCGGTTGCCGCAGGGCATTGTGCACGTGGCTGGGCAATTCCGGCTCGATTATCAAACCTTTAGCTACGAGGAAATTGTTGAGGCGATGTTCGCGCAGATTCGGCGCGATGCGGCAGATAATGCAGAAATATACCTTAGCCTGCTGGATAACTTGGCCAAGGTCGTTGCCCTGTTGCGTACTGCTGAGCGCCGGGGCGTGCTTGCCGACGCCGCCCGGGCCATCTTCTCCGATGCCCGCCGCCAAGTCGGTGGCGAGGTGGAGCGACACCAGCTGGAGTCTTCTTACCAGCACTTCCAGGCCAACTTAGCCGAATGGGCGGAGTCGGAAAAACCTGGCGAAGAGCACGCCGCGGACTAGGCCGCGGCGCGGTTGCCGCTCTCCTTAGTTGCGGAATCCATGCACTGGGGCGGGGATGAAGCCGCCGCGGTTAATGAACTCCGCATTACCCACTTTATTGACCGGGATTACCGGTGCGTAGCCCAGGAGGCCGCCGAAGCTCACCTCGTCGCCCACCTGGGCGCCAGGAACCGGGATCACGCGTACCGCCGTGGTCTTATGATTCATCACGCCGATGGCGGCCTCGTCAGCAATCATGCCCGAAATGGTCGCGGCCGAGGTATCGCCCGGCAGCGCAATCATGTCAAAACCCACCGAGCAAATGGCGGTCATGGCCTCCAGCTTGTCCATGGAGATAGAGCCGGACTTAACCGCATCGATCATGCCCTTATCCTCGGAGACTGGGATGAAGGATCCAGACAGACCGCCGACGCGGGAGCAGGCCATCATGCCGCCCTTCTTTACGGCGTCGTTAAGCAGAGCCAAAGCAGCGGTTGTACCGTGCGTGCCTACCTGGTCTAGGCCCATGTGCTCAAGGATGTGGGCCACCGAATCTCCCAATTCGGCAGTAGGGGCAAGCGAAAGGTCGATGATTCCGAAGGGCACGCCAAGGCGCTCGGAAGCCATGGTGCCCACCAGTTGCCCGGCGCGGGTGATCTTGAAAGCGGCCTTCTTCACTTCTTCCGCTACCTGGTCCAGGCTCGCCCCTTCAAGTGATCCCAAGGCGCGGTCGACAACACCTGGGCCAGAAACGCCGACGGAGACTACGCAATCGGGTTCTTCGATGCCGTGGAACGCGCCGGCCATAAATGGGTTGTCACCCACAGAGTTAGCAAAGACCACCAGCTTGGCGCAGGCAATGGCGGAATTGTCCTTGGTCAGCTCGGCGGCTTCCTTGATAACCTCGCCCATCTTCCTTGCCGCATCCATGTTGATACCGGCGCGGGAGCTGGCGATATTGACGGAGGAACACACGACGTCAGTCGTAGCTAGCGCTTCTGGAATGGAACTGATGAGCTTTTGTTCCGCGGTGGTCGCGCCCTTTTCTACCAGAGCGGAATAGCCGCCTACGAAGTTGACTCCTACCTCCTTGGCTGCCTTGTCCAGTGCCTTTGCGGCGTCGACGGGGTTTCCTGCTACACCGGCTACTACCAAGGATATTGGGGTGACGGAGATGCGCTTATTCACGATGGGGATACCCAGCTCGCCCTCGATGCCTTCGCATACCTCCACTAGGCGCCCGGCCTGCTGCGTGACGCGGTCATAGATGGCCTGGCAGGTAGCTTCCATGGTGGATCGGGTACATCCAAGGAGCGAGATGCCCATGGTTACGGTGCGGATATCGAGACGATAGTTCTCAATCATCTCGATGGTGTCCAAGATATTAGTGGTATTAAAACGCGTGTTCATTTAAATCTCATTCATGGCGGTGAAGAGGTCTTCGGACTGAATGCGGATGGACTGGTGCTTTTCTTCCGCCACGGGGCGCATATGCTCCTTGATGGTCTGGATGGAGACCTTCTCCGCATCAAATTCGACGCGCAGAATCATGGTGAAGTAGCCGCCCATGAGCGTTTGGGAGACGTCAATGACGTTGATATCGAGTTGGGCAAGGGTAGTGGTCACCGCGGCGATAATGCCGGTGCTATCGGCTCCGGTGACAGTCATAATGGCATACATGCGTGCAATTTTATCTGCTCGCTGCAGCTACCGCCGCCATTTTGCCACCAGCGATGGCCGAGGCGCTGCGGAAAAGAGGCTGCGTTGTTACGGTGGGGAAGTATGACTGATAAGAAGAAGATTCTGTACATCGGTGGACATGGCAAGGTCGGCCTGTTGGCCGCCCCAAAGCTGGTGGAGGCCGGCCACGAGGTCCACTCCCTTATCCGCAACCCTGAGCAGAAGTCTGAGATTGAAAAGCTCGGCGCGACCCCAGTATTGGCCGATATTACTGAGCAGACCGTTGCGCAGTGGGCGGAGCTTTTCGCCGCTTATGACGCCGTAGTGTGGGGCGCTGGCAACGGCGGCCGCGGTGGGGCAGACCTTACGTGGGCCGTGGACCGCGATGGTGCTCTCGCTACCGTTGACGCGATGGAGAAGTTGCAGCAAGAAGGCGAGAATCTGCCTACCTACCTCATGATTTCCTATGTCGGTTCTCAGGAGGCCACCACGGATCCCGCCGACGAGAAGTGGTATGCCTACGTTGAGTCCAAGAAGGAAGTAGACAATCGCCTTGCTCAGGCAGAGTTTCCGCACCTTATCCTCAAGCCAGCGATGCTGACCGAGGAGCCAGCACAGGGGCTGGAGCAGATCGAGGATAAGGCGCTAAAGGAGTCCATGACTTCTTCGCGCGAGCTGGTCGCCGATGTCATTGTCGAGGCCCTCGGCCGCGAAACCCTGCCGGAATCCCCGCTCGCCTTTGTTGATGGCGACAATCCGGTGAGCTCCATCAAGTAAGGCGTTAGACTGGCTGGCACTATGAGTGCCACGCCTCCAGCTGTTTTAATTGATTGTGACCCCGGCATAGATGATTGCCTCGCCCTGATGTACTTGGCGGGTCTTCATCATGCCGGGGATATTGAGCTGGTGGGAGTTACCACCACAGCCGGCAACGCCGAGGCCTATGAGACTGCGGCCAATGCCCGCTGGATCCTGGATTTGTGCTCGCTTGCCCATGTCCCCGTAGCCCCCGGCTTGCCCCGTCCCTTGAAGGTAGATCTCACCACAACCCCTGAGACCCATGGTCCGACGGGGTTGGGCTATGCCACAGCACCTACTACCACGCTGCACCACCGCGATTGGCAGCGACTATGGATAGAAGCACTAGGTGCCCATCACGACCTGCAGCTGATTGTTACCGGGCCGGTTACCAATCTAGCTGCGTTTGAAAAAGCGCAGAGCGAGGCCGCCGCGCAGTTTGGTGCCATTACCATCATGGGCGGCGCGGTTAACTACCGGGGAAATACCACCCCGACCGCGGAATGGAACTTTTGGGTTGATCCGCACGCCGCCGCCCAGCACTTTCATTCATCTGCCCCGCGCGTTCCCACCACACTATGTTCGCTTGAGCTAACAGAGCAGTTTCTCATTACCCCACAGCGCCTAGAAGCGGTCATGGAATTGTTGCACGGACACCCTATGGCACAAATCCTGCCGGATGTGTTGCGCTACTATTTTGAATTCCACCAGGCGCAGGGGGAAGGCTATCAAGCCCAAATCCACGACCTTTTGACATGCATGATCGCCTTGAAGCAGATCGACTTCGAGGTTGTAGAGACTACCGTTGATGTCGAAGCGGAATCGCCGCTATTGCGGGGGACGAGCGTTGCGGACTTGCGAAACCACTGGGGCCGGGCCCACAACGCACGACTGGTTACGAGCGCAGATATGGAAGCCGCGCATCAAGAATGTCTGCGGGGGTTTAGACTATTGGCTTCACGCTAGTGGCTTTTAAAGAGCAGAACCTCTACTATTATTCGCGGCGCACGTGCCGTGCAGAATCGCTTTCCGAGGTGACATAGGAAAGCAGCACCATCTGCGGTCGGCGTATTCTATGCCCTTTTTCTATTTATGGATTTGGATTTTTATTGTGTCACAGCTTTCTCTCACCCCCGCCCGCAAGGCCATGGTCATCGCGGGTGCATTAATCGTAGCCGCGACTTGGATTTACCTGGTGCTTTTGCGCCCCACGGACTGGCATTCTGTTGCTGGTTCGACTGAAGCGCTCGTTACCCTGAGCGGCTATCTTATCGGCGCCGCGCTCCTGCTTGCTGGCACCGTGCCGGCTTTACCAGCGCGAACCATCGCCATCATCCCGGTGGCGCTGGTCCTTAATATTGTCGTTGGTGAAATCATTGGTTCAATCGGCATCCCTCTCTATATCGATTCCGTGGGAACTATCCTGGTAGCCGCGCTTGCCGGTCCCATTGCTGGCTTGGCTACCGGCACGCTGTCTTCTGTCGTCTGGGGCTTGCTCAACCCCGCTGCTTTGCCTTTCGCTGCAGTGTCCGCCGCCACGGGATTCCTATCCGGATTCGTCATCAAGAAGGGCGCATTTACCAAGGTATGGTGGGTCATTCTCAGTGGCGCCGTCATTGGCATTGTCTCCGGCATGCTCGCCGCCCCTGTTGCTGCCTTTGTTTATGGCGGTACTGCGGGCCTTGGTACGGGCGCGGTTGTTTCGCTCTTCCGTGAGCTGGGCAATTCCCTTATCGCCTCGGTTACCCTGCAGTCCTTCATCTCAGATCCCCTGGATAAAGCGCTGGTTTTCCTCATCGTCTGGGCAGCGGTAAAAGCTTTGCCGCAACGCACCCGTGAATCGCTGCAACCACGCTGATGAGTCGCCTTCATCCTGCCACCGTAGTCACCATTGCGGCCTGCGGCTGGATCCTTACCTTGGCGCTGAACACCCCAGTGACGTCGGCAAGCGTCATGCTCGTTGCCCTTGCCTGCGGCACTGTATCTACCCGCAACGCCTCCGTGATTTTGACTACGCTTGCACTGAGCGTGCCAGCGGCCCTTTCCATGCTGGTCATTCATGCTCCCTACGGGGACACCCCAGTTGCGCCTTTGCTTACTGCCGACGGCCTGATGCTCGCCGGTAGCCTCAGCCTCCGCTTCTGTGCGCTCATGGCCTGCTTCATCGCAGCAATGGCGGCGCTGCGCATCGCGGATATCGCCAAATGGCTGCAAATCTCCCGCGCCGGACACAAGGTGGCGTATGTGGTTGGTTCCTCCCTACAGACCTTGCCCCAAGGTGCGCATGCCTGGCGATGCGTCCGTGAAGCCAACCAATTAGCCGGAATCACCATAACCTGGCGCAATACCATCTCTCGCGTCATTATTCCTGTCATCGCTCGCCTCCTCATCCAAGGAACTCAACGCGGCCAAGCCCTGGCCGCTATCGGGTTCGACCAGGAAGGGCAACGCAGCTTATTGCGGCCCGTTGCCGATTCCAGGTTGTCCCGAGTCTTACGCTTCCTCATCCCGCTAGTGTGCCTTGCGGTGGTGATTGCTAGATGGATCTAGCCCACCTTCGCCCCACCCCTGGGGCCATCGTTCAGGTACTCGTCGATCCTGATAAAGCAGTAGAAGATGTTGCGGCGCAGCTAGCGGAATCTTTATCCACCGCAGCAATCATCGGCACGGATGCTTCCGCACAAATTAGTTTCCTGCGCGAGACCTGTATTGAAGAAGTAGTACTAGGCTTGGAAAACGCGGGTGTTCCTGCGGAGGAGATGCAAGTCCGCGGGGAGCATATGCTTAGCGCAGTGGGCCTTTCTGCCTACTGTGAACATGACCCCGCGCAGCTGTCTGGCGGCCAAACTCGCAGATTAGCCGCAGCCTGTGTGGCCATCCGCGAGCCCGTGATCATGATCATTTGTGAACCCGCAGCTGGCCTCGATTCAGAGTCGCGCGCACAAGTGATTAACCTTCTGCAGGCAATGCCGCATACCTGCGTTATTGCCGTATCGAGTACTACCTGGCCAGAGCTAGGCGGAGAAATCATAGGAACAGAACCACTCGTAGCACCCCTCAACCTGCCGCGGGTATATGCGCGCGGGAGGCAGGGGAGCATAGGCCCGCTAATTGCCCAGCGAGGACCAAAGAAGAAAAGGTGGTGGCAATTTTCCCAGCCCACCGGAACAACCTTTAGCGTCGGACCCGTAGAAATCCCCACCGTGGAAGCCGGGGTGACGTGGTTGCGCGGTGATAATGGTAGCGGTAAAACGTCGCTCTTGCGCGCCGCCGCCGGGCTTGATGGCGGGGGAGTTGTACGAAATCTTCCCGCCCTTGCTATGCAGTCGCCGTTTGACCAGGCGGCATTTTCCACAGTGGAGGAATTTGTACCCAATGAAGCTTTGCGCAACCTGTTGGGATTAAATCCTGCTGATCATCCCTTAGATTTGTCATCATCACGCCTGCGGCTTGCGCAAGTGGCCCACGTTATTGGGCAGCACCGCCAGAAGGTGCTGCTCGACGAGCCAGATACCTTGCTTTCCGCCGCGGACCGATGGCTCATGCACCAACTAATCCACTACGGCCTACAGTCCGGCAGTGCCTTAGTGGTTACCTGCCATGATCCGCAGTTTGTGGCGGAAATATCGACCTACGCCCAAGTCACGGAAAAGAAATTACCGTCACCGCGCCGCTGAGCCCATGCTAAAAGCTCCCGGCTATTGCGTGTTTCAAGTAACAAGCAGCCGGGAGCAGGACTGTTCAGACGGGATTAAGACAGATCCGCCTGACCGCCACGGATAGATTGCTCTACTAAGTCAAGGACTTTTTCCAGCTCTGCGGTTTCGCCCAAGGCGAGCCGGTTGATGAACCCATCCATAAACACCTCTAGATAGATAGCCAAGGTGTCGATTTCAACATCATCGCGCAGGCGGCCCTTGTCCGCATTGGACGCCAAGCGTGCGCGCACGGCCTCGCCACGAACCGACTGGTTTTCCTTCCACCTAGCGGCGAAGGAAGGATCAGTGCGGAGGAGGGATGTGATTTCCAAGCGAGTGGCTAGCCAATCGTGACGCTCAGGATGTTGGAGCATCTCACGCATTACTTCAACCAAGCCATTGTGGGCTACGACCTCGGCCTGACGAGCGGCATCTTCTTGCGCCAAGGCAAGAAAGAGAGACTCTTTGTCACCGAAGTGGTGAAAGATTGCGCCGCGGGACTTGCCCGTTGCCTGTTCTAGTAGACGAACTGTAGCTCCCTCATACCCGTGCTCTGCAAAACACCGGCGAGCGCCTACGAGAATGTCGTGCCGACGGCGGCTGAGTTCAGATTCGCTGACGATTGGCATAGTAGGCAACTCTCCTTAATGGGGAACGTCTAAAGAATAATAAATCAGTAATTTTGAATAAGAATAAAATCTATGCGACGAAAAGCGGGGCCGCAGCGCCCTCTACTGGGGAGGGCGGTGCAACCCCGCGTTATCGACCGAACCTAGGCCCTTAGCCCTTCAGGGGGCTTAAGGATTGTGCGAAAAGCGCCTAGCTCTTGACCATCTGGCGCAGGACGTACTGCAGGATGCCGCCGTGGCGGAAGTAGTCAGCCTCACCCGGGGTGTCAATGCGGACGTCAGCGTCAAACTCGACGGTTTCGCCGGACTCCTTGGTGGCGGTGACGTGGACGGTCTTCGGGATGGAGCCTTCATTGAAGGCGGTGATGCCCTCAATATCGAAGGTTTCAGTGCCATCCAGTCCCAAGGACTCGTGGGACTCGCCCTGTGGGAACTGCAGTGGGATAACGCCCATGCCGATCAGGTTGGAGCGGTGGATGCGCTCGAAGGACTCAGTGATTACAGCCTTTACGCCAAGCAGGTTGGTGCCCTTTGCAGCCCAGTCACGGGAGGAACCAGTGCCGTACTCCTTACCAGCGATGACTACCAGCGGAATGCCGGCTTCCTTATAGTTCTGGCAAGCATCGAAGATGAAGGCCTGTGGGCCGCCTTCCTGGGTAAAGTCACGGGTGTAGCCACCAGTGACATCGACCAGCTGGTTAGCCAGGCGAATATTCGCAAAGGTACCGCGCATCATGACCTCGTGGTTACCACGGCGAGAGCCCAGGGAGTTGTAGTCCTTGCGTGCAACGCCGTTTTCATCAAGGTACTGCGCAGCCGGGGTGCCCGGCTTAATAGCGGAAGCGGGGGAGATGTGGTCGGTAGTGACGGAATCGCCGAGCTTCGCCAGAACGCGCGCCCCCTTGATGTCTTCAAGCGGGTTTGGCTCGGTAGGCATGCCATCGAAGTAAGGAGCCTTGCGGATGTAGGTGGAATCCTCATCCCACTTGAAGGTCTCGCCTTCCGGCACATCCAAGTTGCGCCAGGCATCGTCGCCCTTGAAGACGTCGGCGTAGTCAGCCTCGTACATCTCACGAGAGATGGCAGACTGAATGGTGTCCTCGATCTCCTGCGGGGATGGCCAGATGTCCTTCAGGTAGACATCGTTGCCTTCCTTATCCTGACCCAGGGGCTGTGCATCAAAGTCAAAGTCCATGGTGCCGGCAATGGCGTAGGCAATGACCATGATTGGGGATGCCAAGTAGTTCATCTTGACGTCCGGAGAGATGCGGCCCTCGAAGTTGCGGTTACCGGAAAGTACCGCGGTGGCGGCAAGGTCATTTTCATTGATGGCTGCGGATACCTCATCCGGCAATGGGCCGGAGTTACCGATACAGGTGGTGCAACCGAAACCGGAGAGGTAGAAGCCCATTGCCTCGAGGTCCTTCCAGAGATCTGCACGCTGGAAGTAACCATCAACAACCTGGGAACCAGGGGCACAGATGGTCTTAACCCACGGCTTGGACTGGAGGCCCTTTTCTGCTGCCTTGCGAGCAATAAGACCTGCGCCCACCATCACGGATGGGTTAGAGGTGTTGGTACAGGAAGTGATGGAGGCGATAGCAACCATGCCGTGGTCCAAGGTGAACTCGCCACCATTCTGGGACTCAACGGTAATCGGGTTGGAGTGACGGCCCTTTGCACCAAGAGCGGAGGACTCGCCGTGGCCTTCGCGGGCCTTGTTCAAACCGCCGGTGACGTCTTCCATGGCCGGAGCGCCGCCTTCTGCGGACATGCGCTTTGCCTCAACAGAGGTTTCGTCGACGCAAACCTCGTCGGTGGTGTAGTTAGCCAAATCCTTGCGGAACTGCTCCTTGGCCTCGGTCAGCAGGATACGGTCCTGCGGGCGCTTTGGACCAGCAATGGAAGGAACGACGGTGGACAGGTCCAGCTCGAGGTACTCGGAGTACTTTGACTCCGGGGCATCCTCTTCCAGCCACATTCCCTGCGCCTTGGCGTATGCTTCAACGCGGTCAATCTGCTCCTGTGGGCGTCCGGTGAGCTCGAGGTACTTGGTGGTCTCCTCATCAATTGGGAAGATTGCCGCGGTGGAACCGAACTCAGGGGACATGTTGCCGATGGTGGCGCGGTTAGCCAGCGGAACGGACTTGACGCCGTTGCCGTAGAATTCTACGAACTTCTGGACAACGCCGTGCTCGCGCAGCATCTCAGTGATGGTAAGTACGACGTCGGTTGCGGTAACGCCGGTGGGAATCTCACCGGTCAGCTTGAAGCCGACGACCTTCGGGATGAGCATGGATACCGGCTGTCCAAGCATCGCAGCCTCTGCCTCGATGCCGCCAACGCCCCAGCCAAGAATGCCCAGGCCGTTTTCCATGGTGGTGTGGGAGTCGGTACCGATACAGGTATCAGGGTAAGCAAGGCCCTCGTTGTCGAATACAACGCGGGACAGGTACTCGATATTTACCTGGTGGACGATGCCGGTTCCTGGAGGTACAACGCGGAAGTTGGAGAAGTTCTCAGCACCCCAGCGAAGGAACTGGTAGCGCTCTTCGTTGCGCTGGTACTCAATTTCAACGTTCTTTTCCAGTGCATCGGTGGAGCCGAAGGCCTCAACGATGACGGAGTGGTCAATAACCATCTCAGCTGGGTTGAGCGGGTTGACCTGATCCGGAGTACCACCCAAGGCAGAGACAGCCTCACGCATGGTAGCAAGGTCAACAACGCAAGGAACGCCGGTGAAGTCCTGCATGAGGACGCGTGCTGGGGTGAACTGGATTTCGGTGTCTGGCTCTGCTTCCGGGTCCCAGTTTGCCAGGGCGTTGATGTGGTCCTTGGTTACGTTCTTGCCGTCCTCATGGCGCAGCAGATTCTCTGCTAACACCTTGAGGGAGTAAGGCAACTTCTCCAAGCCGGAGACGGAGTTGATGTCAAAGTAGTCATAAGACTTGCCGTTGACGTCAAGGGTCTTCTTGGCCTCGAAGGAGTTCAAGCTTTCAGTCACAGGGAGCTCCATTCCTTGTTGATAAACAGTGTGTTCTGTTTGGTACTCGTCGTCTGTCGTTACCGCGGGGCGGTGCTCTGCGTCTTCGGTCACTAAAGTGACAGGACGCGACCATGGGGCCCGCAGTGCTGAAGGCGACAAAGAACGCGATGGTTCACCTAGATATTGTAGAGGCTAAAACCTTCGGTCGCTGCCATTGTAACAGTACAAGCGTTCTGTTTCACCTTTTCGGGAAAACCGGCGAGTTGAGGAGTTGGGTCGCTTCTAGCTGCCCGTATCTTGGGGGAGAAGTAGTTTAGGGGCCCTATATATAAGGAAGGGATTCGCATGGTTCCCGCAGGGGTAGATATATCTGACTTGGCGAATCAGCTCAAAGACGATGGCGTGGCCTATACGGCCACGGCGCTTAGCCACGATGCCACACTCAATGCGGATGTGAGCAAGGGGTTGCGGGACGGCGACGGTGTTGCCGTAGTTGATGTGATGAATGTTCGGGCCCCCGACGTCCGCGACATCGCCCAAGAGCTTCAAGATGCCACGGGATTGAACACAGTCATTGTCCAGACCCCACAGCATGTCTCTTCGGTCAGTGATACTTATAGTCGAGCCGATATTGAGTCAGTACAGGCGCAACTGGCGCCCGGGCTTTACCAGGTGGACCTACTGGCTAAGTACTACGGGGGACTAGACCAAATCAGCTTCCCGGTGGCAACAATTGTGGGTGCGGTTGCTGTGATTGCTGTGTTTGTCTTGGTTAGCTCTTTCATAGTGGCAAACCGACGCAAGTCTGAAGGGCTGTAAGCGGACCCCAGGGGCATGAAAGGCAGGGCGCCTCGACATTGAGCGCTGGATCCGAGATTCCAAGTAACGCCTCTTGAACAAGGTGGAGACTGTAGGAAAATAGGTTTGTTCGAAAAAGTTTCAGATAAGTAGCTGAAACTTTTGCGAACCGTTTTAGGAGAAAAGTAATTTACGTAAAGACCGCCAGGGGATGGGCTAGAGGTGCCGGGCGGCGATAAACAAGTTGCTGTCTCGTTTATCCGTAAGGGTGATGAAGGCGTCTAAAAGTTGGGCGCCGAAGCAGGGGCCCGTATCCGATGACAAAACGATTAGGGGTGTCGGTGAAAGGTGCGGGAAGGGCAGGGGAGGGGACAGGGTCAACTCTTAGGGGTTG
>NZ_JAKRDU010000024.1:0-15860 GCF_022347325.1 Corynebacterium nasorum | reverse complement strand
CGGCAGCGTCGGACAGCTTGTCCTTAGCCTCGGAGGTGACCTGGTCGGCCTTGCCCTCGTTAGCTACGTCCTTGTTGTCGGTAGCTTCGCCGTAGGCTTCCTTTGCCTTGCCTACGAGGCCGTCCTTCTTGTTTTCCAAATCGCCCATAATCACTCCTTTGGGGTAGTCAGTCGATAACTAATACCCATAATACGCTCCTCTTTTAGTGCAGGCAGGAGAAGAACTTTCGGCACACCGCGGTGTGTTTAGCCGTAAAGAGAGACACCATAGATCTAAAAGCCACATGATGAAGCATATGGCATAGCGCATGTTCCGCCATATGGCACGGCACACGCTATGACATCTGCTAAAGCAAATGTCCGCTCGCGTGCAGTTCTACCTGCGCGTTCGCATGCTCATCCCCAGCATGTAGGCGCGGAAATTGACGGATCCAGGTACAGCTACGGGTAGCTCTGTGCGCGTTTTCCCTCGTGGGCGGCTTTTATAAAGGCAGGGGTGGAATCATGCTTCTAGGTCTCGTCAGGTGTGGCTGCTAGCGTTAGTGCTGGTTCACAATCACACCCCGCTGGGTGTGGGCGTGACTTCCTCGTCGGTGCGCGGTAAGGCCCGCGCGTGACGTGGGCTGTCCCGCGCGCCCTTTTTCAGGCGAGCGGACAACCCTACGACGTAAAAGGGAGGTAGACAATGGGTAAGCACTCATTGGATACACCCGGTCGCAAAAGAAAAGACCTTGATGCCACCAAGCTTGACTGGCTCGATGTGGCTACCAAGGTCATAGTTCTTGCGACCGTAATCGTGAAGCTCGTTACCGCGATGCTTCACGTGGGTCTTTAGGCCCGAGGGTCTCAACGAGCTGGCACTCGTTGGGGCCCTTTTTATCGTGCAGCGATGGCTCAGGGACGAACCATGCTGTCATGTCTTAGGCTAATGCGCGCGCGGAGGTTTCGCAATACTCCCGCACTGAGCACTCATGTCTCTTCTCTTGCTTAGGTATTTATTCCTGTCATAAATGGCTTTTCATGACATCAGTTGACTGCGTTCTCTGTACTCAGGGTGTGTTAGCGTTATCTCTGTAATATCCTGGTGCGCGAAACGCACAGTCTCAGTAGGAAGTCTGAGTGATAGCACAAACCAGTGCTATCCGTCGCTTTAGTTCTTGTTCTCATGAGAGTTAAAGTATCCGTTGTCTCCAGGTCCGCTAAAGCGGGCTTGGAGGGTATCAGGAAGTTTGTGTGTGAAACTCCTTCTAGATCAGAGCCTCACACACAAACTTCCTGACACCCTCTCCAGTGTTTCCTCTTACCAATCGCGAATCACATCACGGTCACACTTCAACCAAAAACTAAACACCTTTAGACATTGCAAAGCCGCAGCTATCGATCAGAACAGGTCGCTAGCCACTGAAGATGATCCCTCATCAACTGCTCAGCCATAACCGGGTCACTGCGTCTAATAGCCCCAGCAATCCGACGATGCTGAGCGCGGTCCTGTTCCCTATCGGTAATAAATGCACGCGATGCCGCATGAGCCTGTTTCCGGATTGATAACAACCCTTCGACAACATCAACCAGTGCATCATTTCCCGTTGCCTGTGCCACTAAGACATGAAAACTTACATGATCATCCGGCAGCTGAGCATTAATAGCACACTCCGCACACTCCTCTAACGCACGAAGATCATCCTCCGATCGATGACGAGCAGCTTCAGCAGCGATAGGCGGCTCAATAATCACACGGGCTTCCACCAACTCGCGACACTGCGAGAGTGTGGGAACCATCAACGTATTCGCCCGCACAAAACGGAAAGCGTGCGGATGCACATACGTTCCAGACCCATGCCGTAACTCCACCACACCTGCAGCCTCTAACGCACGTAACGCTTCTCGCACCGTTGGCGTCGTCACCTGACAGTCCTCAGCTAACTGGCGCACAGACGGAAGCCGTTGCCCAGCAGCTAACCCCTGAGCACTCATTTCCTCCATAATATGACGCTGCACTTTTTCCGCTCTTGACAACACCATAGAGGAAGCATACAACAGAACATGTGACTAACTCACTTGCTCTCAAAGGTGTTATCGCTACCTCCCCTGCTGTCCTGTTCACCATCGGCGGAACCGAATACACTCAAGCTGCCGCCACACCCCCTCCATCAACCCAACAATCTCCCCTCCACACAATCAGCTCGAGTGGCCATACACGCTCATACCTGTTATCCACCCCCGAACACTTCGACTCTTCCCATCCCATCCCGGTGATCTTCGCCTTCCACGGACACGGACAAGACGCCCAGCGCATGGAAACCTACTCCGACCTCGACCAGCTACCGGCAGTCATCGTTTACCCCGACGGCAACAAAGACACCACAGGCAAACGCGCGTGGGAGTCAGCCCCCTACGCCCAGACCAATACCCATCACGAAGACTCCCAACTCGTACGAGACATTCTCCATCAGCTCGACCACACGTATTCCGTTGACCACTCACGGATCTACGCGACAGGTAAATCCAACGGCGGTGGTTTCGCCGCCCGATTAGGGTGCACTATGCCTGACGTCTTCGCCGCTGTTGCCCCTGTCGCTGGTGCCTACTACCCCGATACACACACTCACTGCGCAACCACCACGACATCCCCGGTTTCCATCATGGAAGTCCACGGCACCGACGACAAAACTATTGACTATCAAGGTGGAACATCCCACGGGAAGCACTATATTTCCGGACGTCAACTCACCGATGAGTTCGCACGCCGCAATCGCTGCGCCACACCACCTCCCGCACACTTAGCTGATGTTGCAACCACCGACGGCGCCAAGCGGTTGAGCTGGACAAACTGCGCAGGTAGCTCCGAGGCTGTTCACTACGCCGTTCAAGGCGGTGGTCACAACTGGCCAGGATCATCCCACCAGAAATCTAGTGGACCCGGACCATATAACACACGTTTCTCCACAACCACCCGCATATGGGAGTTTTTCTCCCGCCACCACCACTAAACCACCCACCCTTCCGAAGGAACAATCATGAAACGGCAACCTTTTTTCACAAAAGCAGCTGCAGCTACCCTGACCCTTACGGCAGGTATCTCACTAGCTGGACCAGCCAGCGCAGCCAGCCCATCATCTATGTTGCTTGGCATGTTCGACGGAACCGGCCACACCTCCGACGACATGAAAGCAGTCACCGGGAAAAGACCGGCTACGAAGGTCCTGTTCAGCAACTTCAGCGACGATTCTCTCCGCAGTCTCAACAATGACCTCACGAACGCATGGAACGAGGGGGCTGCACCATTGCTCACATTCGAATTCTTTACAAATAATAAGCAGGGCGATCCTCATGCTGGCCCTTACGACGGCGCAGCTAAACATAAAGGCGACCATGAAAACACAGCACGCGTCGACAAAAACATCGCCGAAGGGAAACTGGATTCCCGTATCGACCGTGCTGCCGATACTGTACGCACATTCGTTGCCGGTCCTGACAACACACTCAACACGCAAGACGATCGGAAAGTGTACATCCGCCCCGGCCATGAAATGAACGGAACTTGGTACCGCTGGTCAGCTACAGCCAACCAAACCCCCACGGATTACGTCAACGCCTTCCGTCATATCCATGAACGCTTTGACCACGTAGGGCTAACTAACAAAGACTCCATCCAATACATCTGGTCACCGATGAGTTGCGGTTCAATCAACGACTGTGATCCTACACACCTAGCCCGCGGCTATTATCCCGGCGACCGGTACGTCGACTGGGTAGGAGTTGACGCCTATAACTGGGGAAACGCACGCTCCAGTGGATGGCAATCACCAGAAACCATCATGAAACAAGCACTAGATGAAGTATCCAACATTGCCCCATCTAAACCTCTGACAATTCCTGAAACCGGTGTACCATCCAACGCCGGCGGGGATAAAAACCAATGGTTCAACGACCTCTACGGCTTCACCAGCTACTACATATCCCCTCAGAAGCAGAGAATCAAAATGCTCAACTACTTCAACAATAAGAAAAAGGAAGACGGAACCCTCATCGACTGGACCGCGATCAACAGCGCCGACGATCACCGTTTCCCCGCTTTTAACTCTCTAGCTCGTCACGACAACTACATCGGGGGAAACAAGAAAAACCACATTTCTACAGCACAATTCCAGGGCCGCTAGCAGAACCTACTCACTCGGTCAGGATAGGTCCCACCTCTACATCCAGGAAACCACCTGACCGATAGCTCCCTGATCTTTCCATTTCTCTTGGTCAGCTTTCATCCTAGAAAGGAACGAATCGTCAATGATGTCTCCACGGAAACTCGCCGTAGTTCTTGCTACGACCGTCGGTATCACAAGCCTCGGCCTGTCCATAACCCCAGCAGCCTCTGCATACGCAGATAACGAAAAAATCTATAACGTCCAACTCACCCTCTACGGAGGGAAAGACAACGACAACATCACACCCGACAACGACAACCCCCGAGGAATCGCCTGGCCAAAAGACGATCCTGCGTATAAAGGAAAAACAATCCACAAACTCGCCAGCGGTGACGGCACCTGGGAAAACCCCACCACCCTCGCTGTCGCCGACCCAGCACACGGCGGCCCCTTCTCCCAAGGAACACGCTTCTACATCCCCGCCGTTCACCGCTACTTCATCGCCGAAGATACCTGCCACGAATGCCTCCAAGATTGGCACAACGGTGAGCAACAACACGTTGATATGTGGGCAGGGAAAAACGCTACCCAAAAAGCAATGAACAGCTACCCCGCCAACGGACCACACACCATCATCGTCAACCCCCACTCTGGTCTCCGCGTCGACAAAGGCCCCCTTCTCACACACTAACCCCCTCCATACCACCAGCGGTGTGCAACTCCCCCTCTTACGGAAATGCACACCGTTTTTCATGTCGCGCCCTTCAATCCTGACCTATCCCCCCAAGTTCTGCGCCCGCCTCCTCAACAACAAACCGGACAGGTTAACGCGGGATATAGGGCCGTCAATCACACACAGACCGGTACAGAAAAACCAGATTCGATAGGAATACCTCGCGGAGCTCACGGAGATCGCGGTGCAACGCCAGATGGAGGAATCGCTAAAAGAAACCACCCATGGGACATTGCAGTGAAAGACTCACTCATCACGAAGTACTCAGAATATGGCAGGTCAAGTCGATTAAATAGACAACATTAGATGGTCAAGTCCCGTGTAGTGGTGTAGCCGTTGGTGCTTTCGGCTCGGTATGAAGTTCGGTGTTTGGTTAGGCGGTTAGCTGGTGGTGGTCACCATGGTCGTCTCCTGTGCGGTGCATGAGGTGTTTGGTGTGTTCGAGTGCGGATAGTGACATGTAGCGTTTTTGCTGGATCCAGTCGTCGTGCTGCTCGGCAAGAACCGCCCCGACAAGCCGGATGATGGATTCGCGGTTCGGGAAGATGCCCACAACGTCGGTGCGCCGGCGGATCTCCCGGTTTAACCGCTCGGTGGGGTTGTTGGACCAGACTTTCGTCCATACCGGTTTCGGGGCTGCGGTAAACGCCAACACCTCGTCGAGGGATTCCTCCAGGTAGGACGCAACATGCGGGAATTTCGGTTCTAACAGGTCGACCACTTCGCGGGCTTGTGCCCAGGTGGATTGGGCGTCAGGTTGTTGGAAGATCGTCTGGAACATCGCAGAGACCATCGGCCACTGGGGTTTCGGGACCTTTTCATAGAGGTTCTTCGCAAAATGGGTGCGGCAGCGCTGCCAGGACGCATCGGGCAGCACTTCAGATATCGCGTGTTGGATGCCTTCGTGGGCATCACTGGTGATCAAGTAGACATCGCGAAGCCCACGGGCTTTCAGGTCTTGGAAGAAGCCTTTCCACGACGCGTTGGACTCGGCTGTGGCGACGTGCATGCCAAGCATCTCACGGTAGCCGTCGGCGTTGACCCCGGTAGCTAGCAGCACTGAGCATTTGACCACCCGGCCGCCTTCACGGACTTTGATCGTTAGCGCGTCGCATGACAGGTAGGCGTATCCGCCGGGATCAAGTGGGCGGTTTTTGAAATCTGCGACCATCTCGTCGAGTTCTTCCGACATGCGTGAGACTTGCGATTTCGACAGGTTGGCAATCCCCAGCGTGGCCACCGAATCGTTCATCCTGCGGGTGGAGACCCCTTTGAGGTAGCACGTGGCAATCACCGTTGATAGTGCGCGTTCGGCACGTGAGCGTCGCTCTAACAGCCAGTCCGGGAAGAACGCACCGTGGCGCAGCTTCGGTACTGCCACATCGATCGTGCCGACACGGGTGTCGAGGTCGCGGTGGCGGTACCCGTTGCGGTGGTTGACCCGCTGTTCAGAAGCGACGCCGTATTCGGCGCCGCAGACGGTGTCGGCCTGGGCGGAGAGGATCTGGTTGATAAACCCTTGCAGCATCTGCCGCATCAGGTCAGGGGAGGCTTGGGCGAGCAGATCATCCAGATAGGTTGCAGGGTCGATAGAATGCGGTGCAGCGGTCATCGTCATGTGCCTTTCGGTGAGATGTGGTAGTTGAGTCGAAAGGTTACTGACGATGGTCGCCCCACTATTTCCAAGGGCCCACCATCAGCAAGCGTTACACCACACTAAGGGACGCAACCACCCCTAAGCAGCTTAACAACGTGTCCACAACTTGCGGGCAACCCCACAACCTCCAGGTTCAATAAACGTTTACGGTTAAGATATCTGGCCAGCGAAGTAGGAGTCGCTGTTATTAACGGGATTGTCCGGTGCTGCAAAACGTGTGCGATCGTACGCTTGCTACCTACAAGTAGTACATCGAGTACCACCTCGGTTGTCACGCTGTGTGTCGTACAGGGGTTTACCCTTGTTTGCAAGAAGCACAAAACTACGTGGAGGGTCGTAGGATTGTGGTTGTTGTGGGGTGTTTTGGTGGCAACCAAATCTTTGATTTGGGCGGCAGCCCAACGAGCCGCAAGGCGAGGCGGGAGCATAAACAGTAACCCGTAGTGAACGGTTTTGTTGGTTGATCGGCTGGGGATATAGATCTACAGGGATATAGTTATAAGCGACCTGGGAAAATAGGTAAACCCGCAGGTGAAACCCTGTGGATAACTGGCCTCGTATTGGTAAATATGCGCAGCTGTATTGGTAAATATGCGCAGCTGTATTGGTAAATATGCGCAGCTGTATTGGTAAATATGCGCAGACTCGCAAAGCGTATTGGTAAATATGCGCAGTCTGAGCTGGGGGAATCCTCGTATTGGTAAATATGCGCAGCTGTATTGGTAAATATGCGCAGCCTGTTTTGCGCAAAAAGAAAGCGCCCCGGAGGGCGCTGCTTCTCCGCGATTGGTCTAGTCGAGCTCGGGGCGAGGTGGCTTCTGTTGAACTGATGGGGAGGTTCTAGTGACTGTCACACCGTTCGTGTCCGCTGTAATGCCGGCCTTGGGCCACGCGGTAGTGAGCTCAAGAATGGCTTTCTTTATTTCAGTGCGGAAATTAACCCAGTCTTGGCCTGTTTGCAGGATTTTGGTGGCGAAGTTGGCGGCGATCATGTCCCAGGTGAAGGTGTAGGCTTCGCGGTTGTTTTTAGCTAGCCAGTACTGCTTTACCGTGAGCCAGATATAAAGGTCCATTGCGCGGGGTTTGTTGAGCTCGCGCAGTACGTTGAGGTCGATGGGGATAGGTGCTTCGGCAATGTGCTTGAAGAACTGGGGAGTGAGGACAAGTTCTGATTCCATGAAGCTGCCCTGGTTGGGGTCGCGTGGGTCGAACCAGAGGTTCCAGTCTTCGAGAATTTGGGTGTTGCGACCCCGTGCGTGAACCCCGTCGTCGCTTTGGACAGTGATTGCTGAACTAGCTAGGCGTAGAAGCTGGTCGCGGATTTTAGAGAGATTTCCTGTTGCGCCGCCTGTGCCGCGTCCGGTGATGCCGATTGCTTGGAGGAAGTGGCTCATGGAGTGGCCTAGTGGAATGCGGCGGGCTTCTTCATGGTTGACTTTGCCTTCTTTGAGGCGTCCGGCATTAGCTACGGCGCGGGTGATGATGTATGCCATGATGAGGCGTGGGTACTTGCCGTATGGCAGGCCGTTGGGTGAGTAGACGCTGATGGTGCCTTCAGTAGTAGTTATTTTTCGTTCGTTGTTGTCTGGGTTGCGGTAGGGGAAGAGTGCTTGGACGAAGAGTTTGGAGGTGTAGCCGACGTCTTGGGCTTGGAGGAGTTCTTGTGCGGCGTCATGTTCTTGCCTGCGGGCTAGTTCTTTGACTGCTTCGAGCTTGGTGCGTCGCTCGTCTCGGGGCTGCATGGTGCCGTGGTCTCCTTTCGGATTAGCGGCACCGACCGTGTTGTGCTTTGCTCACTGTCCGTGGGGAAGTGGTAAAGTCTTAACCGACACGGTCGGTGTCGTTTTTCTTTTGGACCCCCGCTAGAGTTGGCGCTCGATGATGCGGGGGTTTCCTCATGTTTTGAGGAGTGTGCGCGCCCTGGACTTGAACCGAGGGTGTGTGCCGCTCGCGCTGCGCACCCCACGAGTGTAGGGCGGCTTTTTATTTTCTCCGACTATTAAATCACATCAGTGTTATTTACTGGGAGATTTAGTAATGGTGGCGATTCCCACCAAGAGGCCTATTGGCTATTCGATTTAATGAAGACTGCATCAGTTGGTTCTTATTTATTAGATACACCGCTACTAACGCTGTCAACACCACAAGCGTAAACAGAATAAGGTGCAGATTTTCGTGATCATTAGAGGAATCTGTCCACTTACTAGCGCTATAGTCTCTAGCAATAGTGATATATGCAACTGCGAAAATTAGCACGAATATTTTTCGATACGGCATATTAACCTCTCTTAGGACCATCCATCTGTGTACGTGCCAGACTGAAGCCCAATGCTAAGATCTGTAAAGAAAATGAGGGAAGTTAATGCTAGAAGTGACTAATGGCTGTCGCTTGGGAATTTTTCTCGAATAGGGGACCAGAGAAAACAAAGACAAGAATCAAAAGTGCAGTGCCAGTTCCCACTACTGGTAAAGGAATGATGGCGCTGCCGGATTGTTGCCCAGTACCTGCATTATCAGCTGATAACCCTGTGCTAAACAAAAGACCCCCAGACGAAATCATAATTAGACCTGAGAGTCTTGCCGACAGCACTAACCATAGTGCACGATTCATAGAATCAAGGGCGGCTCTGTCGAGCCGCCTGAAGCGGTCTCGTGTGTGCTGTTTTCACATGCGGTAACGGTATTGTTGTATTGTAAAACCATGAGGCAACCCCTCATTTCCGAGGCAACGCCATTCGTTTCACTTTTAGCCGAGAGTTACGGGTGGCGTTGCCATTTTTATTGCTTATATCACTTTAACTTAGCACTCTTATGCATTTAGTTACAGCAGTGTGCTTTATAAAACACGTAGCTAAGACCCTGTTTTCACTGAAAATCGTTAATGTATACATTGCGTCACTCACTAAAACTAATGTATACATTAACGACTCTGTGACCTGGGGATTTAAGCTAATGCTTCATATGATGCATTAAAATCGAAGCGGAAAACGCTTTAATGTATGCATTAAAAACCCCAGGTCATTATATGTTTTCGTCTAGAAATACACGGATGTAGCTGCAAGCAGCAAAATCAGCAAAAAGAGCATAAGGGGTTGTGGTGTCACCCCCTCTGAGGAGGGGGTGACAGCCGGCATAGCCGGCACAACTGGCAGCGGTGACCCGCTGCCACTAATTCGCCCGCCTGAAGGCGGGCGAATTAGCCTTATGCTCTTGCTACGAAACGTAAAAAGCGGCCCTTTAGGGGCCGCTTGTAAAAAGTCACGTAGCAATCCTCACCGTGGCACCTTGGTTACGGTTCTCGGTGGCGCCAGGAACCTTCGGTTCCAGGCGCTCGTAGCTACCAGAGGGTTGAGGGAGAGAATCTCCCTCGCCAGCGCCACGAGGCACCGGAGGTGTCCGAGTGGCTTGCTGGTCACTTACTTTCTGTAACGATTAACGTAACAGATTTCAATGTCGTTATTAGTGCGCAGTTGTAGCGCAGAAGCAACGCCGTTGCGTTACAAAGTGCTAAGTATTAGTATTTCTCCTCTTGGAGCGTTAACAACTGTGTACCAATCGCATAGACGAAGCCGGAATGGTGACTAACTCGGACATGAACCGTGTCTTAGAAACCGCCACTACTGCCTAGGCGAGCGTGGTCTTCGTTGGCGACCTCGAGCAATACTCGGCGGTTAAGACACACTCCGGGCTGCTGGCAACCTTGTTCCATGAATTGCCTGACGCAGTAGAGCTGACCGAAGTGTTCCGCCAGCGTGATACGGGCAAACGCAACCAGCTGCCTCCTATATCTGGTCAGACAGATATAGAACTCGATACGTGGCTTCGCGCCCACAACCCTTACGACCGCGCGGAAACTGCTCGCCTTACCGGAGAGGAAGGAAACCTCAACCAGCTCAACCAAACTGTGCTGGCAGAGCACGCACGCTTTGCCCGCTCGAAGGTTGAGTCGCTGACCTGGCAAGAGGCAAGCATTACCACTCGCCTACACGAGGACAAAGACGCAGCCCTTAACGAGGTACAGGCCGACTATCAGCAGGTAGTACTTACTGCTGGGCGCATTCGCGCCTACGAGCAGGCCATGGCAGACCACAGTGCGGCCCTTCGCGAAGAAGAAGCTGCCCGCGCAACCATTGAGCACCAACGCCTACTGGCCGATGATTACACCCGCTCGGTTGCCGAGCAGGCCTATGACCACGACGCCGCAGGCTATGGTACGTACCAACAGCGCATAGACCATGCGCACAAGCGTCTTGAACAGGCGCAACAGCGCCGCAGCTTAGCTCAGCAGGCCATTGAGGATACTGGTGCTAACTTGCCGGAGGCAGGTCTGTGGGACGAAATCTGCTACCGTGCCGACGACACAGAAGAATGGGGCAAGCGCCTAAACGCTGCCGCACAACACGACAGCGAACATACCTATAGGCTTCAACAGCGACTCGATACTATCCGCCGCGAGAAAATGGACTTCGCCGACCGCGCCGACATCGCCACACGCTTGTGCGCAGAAGAAATCCCTAACGATGTCGCTGACCATGCAGGCTACATCGCCGATGAAGTCAACTTGCTGGCCGCACAACGCACCTACGAACTACGCCGCCTTGGCATAGATGAACCTGTCCAAGAGACAATCCGCGAGATGATGGCAGATACCATCGCCGCCGCTTACGAACCAGACAACACTCACTACAACGAGATGGAGGAAGAACCACCAGCATCCGAGACCGCCCCAGAAGCCGAAAGCACCGACAACGCCCAAGACGAAGACACCAGCGAACTGAACGGGGGCGCGCGAGCAAGCCTTGACTTCCTCGCCAGCCTTGGCCTAGGTGGCGAGGAACAAAGCGTTACCAGCGACAGCGACGCCACCGACGAGCAAGCACCCGCTGATGAGCTTGAAGAAGAACAAGGCCTAGAGCTTTAGAAAACAGCGAGGTCAATGCGCTAGCTCTCACATGGGTATATACCAGGTAATCAGCTTCTTTCCTCGAGCCATCGTGTAGCCCACTCTTCAAAAAGTTGGGAGATGCTCTTCTCTTCTTCCACTGCAGCGAGTTTGAGCTCTTTAATCAATTGTCGATCACGGACGTACAACTGAAGACGTGTCGCTTTATCATTAGCTTGAGCGAACATCTTTGTTGAAGGCGAGCTCTCCGGCCTATTTCCAGACGCTTCTTCTCGCGCCTTATTCTTGGCCTTTGGAATTGCCATCATCTACCCCTTAATCCTCAAATGCTGCGACTACTTCTCGAGCCAAAGAATCCCACACCTTCGTACTGCTGGGCTTTGTTCCGAAAGCACGCCGTGTAGCCGCCCTAGTTGGGATGACTGTTTCAGCAAGCGCTGCAGTCTCATCACCCTCCAGCTCGGCATGGACCTCATCTAGAAGTCTTTCCCTCCTGTCGACATTCGACAGAACAACTGCTGTTGGTATCCCCATTTCCATTAGCCAAGAAAGCGTTACCTGCGTTCTATCAATATCCATCGGGGAAACACCAGTGGGAAGAAGGACTAAATCGGCAGCCTCAGCACTTTCGGTAATGAAAGCTAAACCACCTGGAGGGGTGTCGACTATAAGAAAGTCCGGATTGTTCCCTCTTCTGACAACTCCAGAGAAATCACTTGAGCTGCGGACAGATTCGATAGGAAATGGAAAATCCTTCACTTTGGTTGCCCATCGGATGGCAGATTGCTGGGGATCGCCGTCTGCGACTGCAACCGCATAACCCATCTTCCGAATTGCCTCTGCGAGCATTACCGAAAGTGTGGTCTTCCCCGTCCCACCTTTCGACTGAATTACGGAAATTACTCGAGTCATACAAAAAGAATAGATTCAGGAAGGATTTACGTGGGTAGTGACATGCGCATGTGCGTATATATTGCTATATGCATGGAAACCGCTAAGTAGGGAACTGAACTAAAAGTCACTTTATATTCATATACTGATATGCGCATATGAATATATGCTCATCCTGAAATTCAAAGCTATCCCCTTGCCGAGGGATACTCCTGTCGCGGGCGCGCTGTAAGGCGGTATGGTTTTGAGTGTCCGCAGCGCACCTCCCCCGGCGCATAGTCGGACGGAAGGAAAATAAAAAAGCCACAATCCCCCGCAGGTGGCTTCTCCCCTAGTGCTTCCAACGACGAGAAGCACTAGGGGAGTTTTCTTTATCGTCTTCTTGGAGCCTCTTTAGAGCTCAATCATGATAGTCCGGAAAGTAGCAGTGTAGACACAACAAGGTTGTTAAAAGCGTGTATGAGAAATGATGCTTTTGTTGTTTTAAACCAGAATCTGGCGAGCGTGAGTGACGACCCTAGGAATAGGGTGTAGATCATCAAGGGCGGGGCGATGTGGGCTCCGGCAAACGCTAATACGGAGATTAATCCCGCTGCCCACGCGGGAGTGTGTTGTTGTAGCCAATCAAGTAGCACTCTTCGGAATACGACTTCTTCTAGGAAAGGCATGGCTATTACAGTGCCAATTATTACTGCAGTTTGTGCGGCTAGGCCTAGGTGAGTGCTTTCATCGAGGCCGCTTTCCGAAGGTGACACTCCAGATATTGAACCAACTATAGCTGAAGCTGTAGCACTGATGAGAAGTGTCAGTGGTGCCCACCAGATTAGGTGCCATAGGGAGTGAGTGCTGTTTTGAAAACCCAGATCATTAAGGTTCCATTTTAGTCGGTGACACAGTCCGAACCATAAGGTTCCTAGTCCACCTGCTGCGCCAAAGATGACGGCACCGAAGGCGATCCACGCTCCGGATTTGAATATGTAGCCAAAAAGTAGTCCTCCTGCGCAAGTTCCGGCATCCATGCCGAGCATGCTTAGGGCAGCCCAGATGAGATGCGGCGTGCGGACTGTGGGAGGAAGCGAGTAAGAACCTACAGGGTGTGGTTGACCATTCTGCATAGGAACTATTGTCCATGCTGAATTGGCAATAAATTCCTCCCTAGGGACTAAATTCTCCTGAGGTTTAGAGGCTTCTTGCCCGTTGGCAGGTTGTCTATTTTTTAGGTGATTGCGATATGACGTCGGGACAGGGGGCTCTCCTGCTATGTTTAATTCTGCCCGCCATAGCACCCTTTGACTGTGGCGGGTTGCATAACAGATGAACACCGCTTTCCGGTGCGGTAGAAGCCCCTAGGCGTCGTGGTGAGCACCTAGGGGCTTTGTCATGACCTGACATAGAGGAAACCTTCGTGGGTGGGGATAGAAAAATTCCCCTAGCGTTTTACAAAACTCTAGGGGAATAAATCTCTCTATTTTCTCACAAAGCAGGTTGTTGGGATGTCAGTTTCCTGACTGTAGGGGTTTACATGGTGTAGACCCACTGGGAGTTGCCTGCAGCTGGCTGAGTGATGATAGCGCGGATGTTGTCTTCAGTAGCCTGGTAGGACGCGCGCTCATTCTTTAGCGGATCGTTGACGGTGAAGGTCTTCTTATCCTTGTCGTAGCCGGAAACGTAGACGTAGTGCCCGAAGCCTGGCTTAGCCATCTCGCCGCTGATGACACCGGTCTGAGCCAAGATGATGGCCTTTTTACCCTTCTTGATGTCATCGATAGCTTTGACTGCATCACCATTGAGGTGCTGCTTGCCAGAAACACCACGCTGGTTGAGGATATCGACGACCTGGCCGGTTTGCAGGTAACCGCTGATGTTGCCGCGAATATCGGTCATAGCCTGAGCCTGGTTGGACTTGGTGTAGCTGGCTGGGACGTCACCGCCGTTTTGCAGCAGAGCCATCAAAATAGTGGCAGGACCACAGTCCTCCCACTGTGTGCCCTGGTCTTGAGCCTGGGAGATGTACTGGAACTTGTGCTTGGTTTCAGCCTGCGCAGTAGCGACAGTACCGAAGCCAGAACCCTGGTTAGAGTGGGTGTCAGGCGTGGGTGCCAAAACGCCGGTGGCAGCTGCGGCGGTAAGAACACCGGCGGCAATTTTCTTGTTGAGATGGGCTAACAAGGAAGTCTCCTTCGGGTCTTAAAACGATGTAATTCCTATTCCCTAATAGGACGCCACCGACCCTACAACAAAGGTTTACGTATCGCAGTACAACCTACACCCTATTAATAAAACGGAAGACTCCGTACTAAACGCAACTTACTGCATCTTATTGGGTCGAGAACTGGCTTACTTTTAACAGTGTGAGATTAGACAACGCGTGACAAAGAGTCAGATTATTGTGCCCCCAGAAGAGGATTGTGTACTTTCCTGTTTTCTTGAGCGGCAATGCGCTGACGATGAAACCCTTTGGACGTCTGCCACAGCTTCTAGAAAATGCAGTTGAGATTTTCCTAATTGATTAGCGTGATCTATATCATTAGTGCGCAAGACTGCAACTTTTGAACCTCTATTCGATTCAGTGAACGCCATTCCGTATCGATCGCGATATGTGCAGGACCGCATTAATCGTGGGACTAATTCTGGAGTGATAGTTCGTCTTTTAAGAGGTCTAGTTCGACACTTTCTTATTCGGCGTTTCGCTGCGGTGAGAGTCATAGAGTAGACGTGCGGCCCCTGGTGGCTTTAGTGCCTCTGTAGTGCATTACAGTGAGCAGAATCTATCAATCATTCCGCGTGGTTTAGCCTTTTAGAAAGCATTGCGGTATACGGATTGATTTCACCTGTTGTACTCAGCACCGCGCTAGTCGGAGGCTAATCCTTATTGGTAGATGCCCCAGCTGGTGCGACGTATATCTCTGTCTCACCTAAGTCCCTACCCTGCTAGAGCTCTATATAGCTCACCGCAATACTTCTTTGGGTGGCCTTCTTTCCAAAAATCAAGATAACACCTAAACGCACGTATATAATGATATGCGTATATGTCTATATGCACATGCACACATATTTAAAATGTTTAAAGACACGCCAAACCGACAAAGGGATTTCCGTAATTGTAAAGCCAAATGCGGCTGCTATGTTGGATGCTTCCCGCCGGATTTCCTTAGTAGTTTCGGTGGTCGTACAGAAAAGTAGATGCACCTTCCGGTGCGACAAATCCCTGAGCACCGTGATGCTTCCAAGGTACTTGGTACTTTCCGAATTTCGCCCTTACCGTCGAAGTCGTTCAATCAAAAACGACAAGGCTTAGTAGCCTTTTCTTCGAAGGGCTATTATAGAAAAGCCTTCTCTGGCTGGCGCATCCACCGCTTGATTCCGCCCCCTGGCTTGAACATATGGCGATGAAAACTAGACTTCAAGTAGTTGAACTTTTGGTATGGAGATGCCTATGCGTAAGACCTTAATCAGCCTCACCGGCCCCGCCTTCGTTGCTGCAGTGGCTTACGTCGACCCCGGCAACGTAGCCGCCAACATCAGCGCCGGCTC
>NZ_JAKRDU010000023.1:0-20016 GCF_022347325.1 Corynebacterium nasorum | reverse complement strand
ATGCAACTCAACCGCCGACCCCGCAAAACCCTGGGCTTTCAAACACCAGCCGAGAAAATGGCCGCACTGATAAACTCAACCGAAACATAGGAAGTGTTTCCACGACCACTAGAATCTGCCCGTTCCTCAGGAACTACGGACTCGGCTCGCTTCTCAACTAGAACTTTCTTCTGACTCGACTCTCCTTGCCTCTCACGTTCTTAGCGCAGACTTCACTCCTTTCGCGCTCACGGGGAGTGACCGCTGCGAGAAAGGTGCGTTACCGGTGAGCGCGAAGGGAGGGAGTGAGGGTATTGCTGTGCTATGGCCGACCGCGTTCGCAACAGCACCGTTGATCGGACCTGCTGAATTGTTCGGGAATTGGCATCTACGTCAAGCTCGAAGGCTTTGGGCGCCGTTCAGATAATCACGAGCTGTCGGGCCCGTTGGTTTTAGTTGACTTGGTGGTTTCCGAGTTGTCGACGCCTGGAAACTTTCGCCTACCCGCCAAAGAAAAACTATTTGGAGCCTCCGGTGAGATCAGACCCACCGGAAGAATCTGAGTCGCCTTCCTCATCGAGCATTTTCGTGCCGGAGCCGTGCAGCCACGTGCGAACCACTTTTGCCACGTCGCCTTTTTGCTCTGCTTCTTGCGCCAATTCAGAGATGTCTTTTCGCGTGATGAACTTCGTCAATGAAGCTATAGATTGGCGTTCCTCGCGGTCCAAGAGATCATCCTGGTAGAGCGCCACAAAATTCTCGGGGAGCTTTGGCTCCGCGTCCTCACAGCCAGTGGCGCTGGATGGTTCCACCGCGGCTAGGTCGCCTGGAAGTGCAGACATTAAAGCGATGTGAGTACGCGCTAGGTAGTCCTCACCGCCTGGTTGGGAGGAGTGCTGAGCTTTTCTGTAGTCCTTGGAGACTTCCCGCGCCTCACCGGGATTGAGAACGCTGAGAAAAGCCCCCGTGCAGCCGACATAAAAATTACCATTGGGGTTCAAATAGCGACCGGACTTAGACTCTTGGAAAATATCCTCCCTAACAAGGGAGGCCTCACGCCCCTGACTGATCAGCTCTTGGCGAAAGATCTCCGCCAGCACTACTTGGTCGGTCTCACCAGCATCTACCATGATGCCAACGGGCGCACGCTTAGCATTATCCGCATAAGGATCTCCATCAAACTGGGAGGAGCAGCCGGTAAGCAGCATGGCAGAGAGCACCACGCCAGCAATGGCGTGGGCAGGGCGGGCACAGCTGCGCATGGCGATACTATTCTCCTTCAGTTAGGCGGCGCTCGAGCGTCTAGATGATTCTACACCGAGGGCGTGTTTACCTCCTGTTGCGGCCCGACTAAGATGGCAAGGGTTATGTCTAGCGTTATTACTGAATCCGCCGTACGCGAGGCACTTTCCCGCGTTGAAGATCCCGAAATCGGGCGCCCCATCACCGAGCTCAACATGGTGAAATCAGTTTCTGTCACCGGAAACGATGTAGCCGTAGAAATTTACCTCACCATCGCCGGCTGCCCCATGAAGTCCACCATCGAGTCCAATACTCGCGCAGCAGTAGAGGATATTGAGGGCGTAGGAAACGTCACCGTGACGATGGAAGCCATGAGTGATGAGCAGCGCCGAGAGCTGAAAAAGAAGCTCCGTGGCGGCCAAGCTGAGCCGGAAATCCCGTTTGCCAAGCCAGAATCCACCACGCGAGTCTTTGCGGTGGCTTCTGGCAAGGGCGGCGTCGGCAAGTCCTCGATGACGGTAAATCTCGCCGCAGCGCTGGTGCACAAGGGGCTTAAAGTCGGCATCGTCGATGCCGATATTTACGGCCACTCTGTTCCCAATCTGCTGGGCTGCACCGATGGCCCGACCGTTCTCGATGATGAGATGCTTTTGCCCCCGATTTCCCATGGCATTAAGCACATCTCCATCGGGCAATTCGTCGAAGGCAACGCCCCTGTGGTCTGGCGCGGTCCTATGCTCCACCGTGCATTGCAGCAGTTCTTGGCCGACGTTTTCTGGGGTGACCTAGACGTTCTCCTGCTGGATCTGCCTCCAGGCACTGGCGATATCGCCCTATCCGTGGCCCAGCTCATTCCTAATGCGGAGTTGCTCATCGTTACCACCCCGCAAGCCGCAGCTGCCGAGGTGGCAGAGCGTGCCGGGTCCATCTCCCAGCAGACGCGCCAGCGCGTGGCCGGTGTGATTGAGAATATGGGCGCTATGGTCATGCCGGATGGTTCCACCATGGATGTCTTTGGTACCGGCGGCGGACAGATTGTGGCCGATCGCCTCGGCGTCATTCTTGGCCATGAGGTTCCACTGCTGGCTTCGGTGCCTCTGGATCCCACCCTACGCAGCGGTGGCGATGCCGGCACGCCGATCGTTATAGACGCCCCCGAGTCCCCCGCCGCCCAACAGATCCAGGCGGTGGCCGATAAACTGGCCATCCGCTCCGATTCCCTAGTGGGCAAAAACCTGAACTTGGGCGTGAACTAGCCCCTAGGTTACATCTTCCCACATGCCGCCGCCGGTGGATTCTTCCCCACCGCGCGGCGGTTTCTTCTCGGGCGCAGGCTGCTCCGTCGATTGCGGTTGCGAAGCTGCGGCGCGCTGCTGCGGCTGTGGCTGCTGCGGCTGCTCCGCATAAACCTGGGAATAGTCGAAGCTTGGGCGCTGTTGCGGTTTCTGCTGTTCCGGCTCCTTGGGAGCGGTATTGCTCTTAATATCTTCTGCCATCTTCTGGGGATTGAAGTCATCCCAGGCGGATTCGTCGCCGTCAAAAAGCGCCTTGGTGATTGCGCCCTTCGGCCCCAGACGCGTCCACTGCGCGGCTTGGGTAAGCGGGCCACGGATATCATCAAATTCCGAGGTAATAGAGCCCATCTCCCCATTGAGCTCCGCCTTGGCATTATTGATGGCCTTCCGCGCCGCATAGATGGCTGCGCGCACGTCCTTAATCACCTCAGGCATGCGTTCTGGGCCGATGACTATGATGCCCAAGAGCACAATGACGAAAATCTCGGGCCAACCAATGGAAGAAAACACGCTTAAATACTAGTCCCTCGCTCTTAGCCGCGCTGATTGTGCTTGATTGCGCGAACCACCATCTCCACCTTGTCCAAGAAGTCCTGCTGGGGCCGGTGCGCTGGCGTTGCTGCATCGGGCCCCGGGGTTACCTCCTCCGAGGCAATGCCTGCGAGCTTCGCGAGCAAGGACTGCGGCGCCTTGACCGTTGCGGACTCCGCACAGTGGCGCACCCATTCCGAGGCACGACGCTGCTGATGCACATCCGCGCGGCATTCAGCGCAGTGCACCAGGTGAATGCGCACACGGTGCATAAATTTTGGCTCCATCTCACCGTCCACAAAGGCAACAACCGCCTCTGGGCCCAAATGCCCGATGGTATCGCTACGCCGCGCCTTGGCCTTCGCCCTATCGCGAGCCTTGGCTTGGGCGGCATCAAAACCGCCGTGCACGCTCAGCGTGGACAAGGTTCGGCGTCCTCGCAGCGAGTCCATCGATCCCTCCTCCACTAGTTGCTCGGACTTCATTGACGCGGAAAGTCCCCGCCGGCAGCGGGGACTATGCAGTTTCTCTAAAGTTTAGCGCGTACGCAGCAGCATGCGCGTTTCCGCATTGGTTTGCGCCTCTTTTTCTAGCGCCGCGCGTAACTGGGAACGGCCGCGGTGGATGCGCGAGCGCACCGTACCCATCTTGACACCAAGGGTCTCTGCAATCTCGTCATAGCTCATCCCAACGACATCGCACAGGACCACGGCCACGCGGAAATCGGGAGCCAGCCCGTCGAGCGCGGACTGCAAAGCTGGATCCAGGTTAGCCACGGAATAAGCCTGCTCCGGGGTCATATCCGTACCAGGAACGCGTTCATAATCCTCTGGCAGGGCCTCCATGCGGATCTTGGAACGGTGACGCACCATATCCAAAAAGAGGTTAGTGGTAATACGGTGCAACCAGCCTTCAAACGTTCCGGCTTGATACTTGTCCAAGGAGCGAAAGACGCGCATGAAGGTTTCCTGGGTGAGGTCCTCGGCGTCATGCTGATTGCCAGACAGGCGATAAGCCAAGCGGTAGACCCCATCGGCGTGCTCGGCCACGAGGTCACCCCAAGCGGGCATGTCGCCCGTGCCAGCATCGAATGCTGCGGTACCGGTCAACTCTGCCTCAGAGGTTGCAGGTTGAAGGGATTCGGCATCGCGCTTCATCTTTGTCATGCATGTCATCTTTCTACACTCAACACAGAAACTCCAGCCATAGTGCTGATAATATCCTGTGAACCCGTCACATTATCCCCACCGACCACAACCTTGCTGGCTAAGCGCGTTTTTGCCACATTGGCGGACACTTTTCCCTATGGTTTATTACGTGACTAATACCGCATACGAAGCACTGCGTTCTTATATCGAGACCACCAGCGAAGCATCCCCGGCCCTAAGTGGCGCACGCGACCACGCCGCAGAGTACGGCTTGCCAGTCCCGGATGAATCCACCGGCCAGCTGCTCACCACCCTGACGGCCGCCTCTACTGGTTCCACCGAGCGTCCCCAAGCTGTGGCCATTACCCCGGCCGCCAATGTAGCGGGCCTCTATGTGCTCGCCGGCATGCCCGATAACGGCATTTTGACCTGCATCGACCCCGAGGCGGAGCACCAGCGCAGCGCCAAGACCGCATTCCGCGAGGCCGGCTATGCGCCATCCCGCGGCCGTTTTTTGCCATCGCGCCCGCTCGAGGTCATGGGTCGCCTCGCCAACGATGCTTATCAGGTCATCTACGCCGACGTCGCCGCGCTCGAGTTACCTGCCATCATCAAGGCCGCGTGGCCACTGCTGCACCAGCGCGGCACCCTAGTCTTGGCTAATTCTTTGCTCGATGGCACGCTTGCCGACGCCTCCCGGACCGACCGCGACACCGCCGCCGCCCGCGAAGCAGACGAGTACCTGCGCGAGCTCGAGGGGGCAAGCGTAACCCGCTTGCCGCTGGGTTCTGGGCTCACCCTCGTGACGAAGCTCTAGACCTTCTGGTTTTTGCCGACGACGACCACGCCGCCGTCAGAAACCTTAAAGCGCTCCTCATCACGCTCGCGGTCCACTCCGATAATCGCGCCATCGCTAACAACGACGTTCTTATCTAGGATCGCGCGGCGCACCACTGCACCGCGCCCGATACGCACGCCAGGCAGGATCACTGATCCCTCAACCGTAGCTCCGTCGGCCACATGGACATCGGACGCCAGCACTGAATTGCGCACAGTGCCGCCAGAGACGATGCAGCCTGGGGCCACCATCGACGACTGCGCGATGCCGTTTTGCACGAACTTGGCCGGTGGGAAATTGGAATCATCCGTCGAGTGGATCGGCCAATTCTGGTTATAAAGGTTGAAAATCGGGTGCACCGAAATCATGTCCATGTGCGCCTCGTAGAAGGAATCGATGGTGCCGACGTCGCGCCAGTACCCGTGGTCACGCTCAGTAGAACCGGGTACCTCATTGGCCATGAAATCGTACACATGCGCCTGTCCCCGCTCCACAAAGTACGGGATAATATCGCCGCCCATATCGTGGGCCGAGTCCTCGTTCTTTTCGTCCTCCAAAAGGGCGTCGATAAGCGCCTGCGCTGTAAAGACATAATTGCCCATCGAGGCATAGCTCATATTCGGATCGTCCGGAGTAGCCGGTGGGTCCGCGGGCTTTTCCACGAACTGTGTGATCGTGCCCATGCCATCAGCTTGGATGCAGCCAAAGGCCGTCGCTTCCGAGCGCGGTACGCGAATACCAGCCACCGAACAATCCAATCCGGTGGCGATATGCTCTTCTACCATCTGTGCCGGATCCATGCGGTATACGTGGTCTGCGCCAAAGACGATGACATAATCCGGATTCTCGTCATAGATGAGGTTCAGCGACTGCACAATTGCATCTCCCGAGCCGTTGTACCAGCGCTTGCCGCGGCGCTGCTGGGCGGGCACCGAGGCAATATACTGCGGAGTCGGACCCGCCAAGTTCCACGCCTGGGAAATGTGGCGGTCCAGAGAATGGGACTTGTACTGGGTCAGCACCGCAATCTTGAGATAACCGGCATTGACCAGATTGGACAAAACGAAATCAACGAGGCGGTAGGAACCACCGAAGGGCACGGCGGGCTTTGCGCGGTCTTCGGTCAGGGGGAAAAGGCGCTTTCCCTCACCGCCGGCGAGGACAATGGCTAGGACATTCGGCAGGCTTCTCACGTTTTCAAACCTATCCGCAAATCCCACATTCCGCAGCAGAACTTTGCACATTTTTACCCCCATATCGGAATTCTGCACATGACAGCAGAGATACGTATTCTGGGTGGGCATGAGAGCCGGAATCTTTTCCAAAGAATACCCGCCGGAAATATACGGCGGAGCCGGAGTTCACGTAGCTGAACTCACCCGTTTCATGCGCGATATCATCGATGTCTCCGTGCACTGCATGGGCTCCCCGCGCGAAGAAAAAGACGTCTTTGTCCACGGCGTAGACCCCGCACTCGAGGGTGCCAACGGTGCGCTGCAGACCTTGTCCACTGGGCTGCGCATGGCCGATGCCGCCTCCGATATCAACATCGCCCACTCCCACACGTGGTATACGGGCCTTGCTGGCCACCTCTCCGCCCAGCTTTATGATATTCCGCATGTGGTCACCGCCCACTCTCTCGAGCCGCACCGCCCTTGGAAGCGCGAGCAGCTTGGCGGCGGCTATGACATCTCCTCATGGTCCGAGAAGAACGCCATGGAATATGCCGATGCCGTAATCGCCGTCTCCGCCGGTATGAAGGACTCCATCCTCGATGCCTATCCGCGCATCGATGCCTCCAAGGTCCACGTCGTCCTCAACGGCATCGATACCGAGCTATGGCAGCCGCGAGAGGGCGATGTTTTGGACAAGCTGGGCGTCGATAAGCAGCGCCCCATCGCTGCCTTCGTCGGACGCATCACCCGGCAAAAGGGCGTAAAGCACCTGCTGCAGGCGGCACAGAAATTCGATCCAGACATCCAGCTGGTCTTGTGTGCCGGCGCCCCTGATACGCCCGAAATCGCGGCCGAGACCGAGGCACTGGTCGATGAGTTGCGCGCCCAGCGCGATGGCATTTTCTGGGTCAAGGATATGCTCCCGCGCAACGAGGTCCAGCAGATTTACACCGGTGCCGATGTTTTTGTCTGCCCATCCATCTACGAACCGCTGGGCATCGTGAACTTGGAAGCAATGGCCTGTGGCACGGCCGTTGTTGCCTCCAACGTGGGCGGCATTCCCGAGGTAGTAGTCGATGGTGAGACCGGCGTGCTAGTGCATTACGACGCCACCGATACCGCAGCCTTCGAGGCCGATCTCGCCGCTGCAGTCAATGACGTCGCCGCCGATAAAAAGCGCGCTGCCGAATTTGGGCGCGCCGGCCGCGAGCGTGCCATTCGTGATTTTTCTTGGGCTACGATTGCCGCCCAGACCGTCGATATTTACCGCAGTCTGATTTAAGGAAGGATAGCCGTGACAACCCACCGCCCCGAACTGCATTTTGTCCCTGAAGACGGCGTCCTCGACGCCCCCGCCAGTATCCTGCGCGATGGCGATACTTGGCATCTGTTCTACCAGTACCGCCCCACCGCGGACTCCCCGGCGCGCTGGGGACACACATACTCCGAAGAGTCTCCCTTTGACTGGTTGGACTGTGACGATGTCCTCGCCCCCGTCGGCGGCGAGCTCTCCCTGCGCGCAGGTTCCGTAGCCCAAGGCCCAGACGATATCCATCTCTACTTCACCTCCGTGACCGCCGCCGGAATCGCCGTTCACCTCGCCCGCTACGCTGACGTGGACGAGATCTGCGAGGTCTCCGATGACCCTCAGGCGCTCGACCCCAATGTCGTTCGTTTTGGCGAAGTCGTGGGCAATACCCGCAACTTCGATCATTTCCGCTCCCCCTCCGTGGTGCCCGACTGGGCCTCAGAGGACCGCGATGACGGCCACGACGGTTGGCTCATGTTGGCTCTCACCGGCCACTCCGACGCCCCGGTTCCCGTTATCCTCGAATCCGCCGACGGCGTGTCTTGGCGCCTGCGCGGCAGCCTCAAGTTCGACGGCGACCCTGGCTTCCTAGAGGGCGAGGTCCCCGCTACCTCGCCCATTCCGCCGGTCGTCTCCCCGCGCCTAGTCCGACTGCGCGATGAGGTTGACGGCAATGTCTACGACGTCCTCTTTGTCACCTTGGAGCGTGGCGGCCGCGACGTCTCCGGCTACCTCGTCGGCCGGCTGGAGGGCACCACCTTTACCGTGGTCTCCGGCTTCCGCCGCGTAGACTTCGGCCACGATTTCTCCCGCCCACGCAGTACCAACACCACCACCGGCACGCTCACCCCCGAGCAGCGCTATGAGCGCGCCGTTATCGTTGGCCTCCTCAACGGCAACGGCCGCGGCGATGACGCCACCAAGCACGCCTCGTGGGAAGCCGAAGGCTGGGCCAATGCCCTTTCCTTACCCCGCCGAGTCACCCTCGAGGGCGGCGTCCTCTACCAAGCCCCCGCCCGGGGCTTGCCCGATGCCGTCAAGCTTTCCGATTACGCCCGCTCGTGGACCGGCGTCATGGAGGTGCCTTCCGGTTCCTGCGTCACCGTCACGCTTCTCGACGGCGCCGGTGACCCCGCCGCCACCATCCGCCACTCCGGCGATGACATCAGCCTCGATCGCTCAATGAACAAGGCTTTCAATCATTGCTTTGCCGATTCTGAGCCCGCCACCGCCACGCTTGCCGAGGGTGACTCCGACACCCTCACCATTATCCAAGACGGTTCCACCGTCGAGGTATTCGTCGATGGTGGCCTCATAGCCATGGCCTCCCGCGTCTACTTCGAGGGCGGTTGCTCTGGGCTGCGCGTCGAAACCTCCGGCGATGCCGTCATCGAGCAGGACTGGCAGCGCTCCGGCTCCAAGCTCTAAACATCACCCGACGCCCCGCTCGGTTCTCCACCCCGCCCTTCGCGCTCACCGGCACGGCCGCCCACCGCGGTTCCACCGCTCCCGGTGAGCGGCAAGGGCGGGGTTGTGCGTTTCCGGGCCCGCGGCACCCGCGGCACCCGCGCCGCCCGCGGTACGGGGCGATGTCACGCCGCGCGCCCTTCGCGCTCACGGGGAGACGCTGGGGCGTCGGAAAGCGTGTGCTGGTGAGCGGCAAGGGCGAGGAACCACCCCTCGCACTCACCGGAACAACAAAAAGAACCGCCCCACGCGCTGCTGGTGAGCGCGAAGGGCGGGGATGAGGCAGAAGGGCCGGGGCTAAACTGCACGGAGGCGGTCCAGTCGAGCGCGGGCGGTAACCGTAAGTGTCGGAGGAAGAGCGGCCATGCGCTCGGCGAGTTCTCCGGCGCTAATGTGACGCGCGGATGGGCTCATCCCGACCTGCGCGGCAACGGAGGCCTTATCGAGCTCAATGGGGAACGAAATATCAACCGGGTCGGCCGCCTGCTCGAGGAAGCCCTCGGCCTGCTCGTACATGCGCTCCACCTTGCCGTCTTCCACGCCGAGGATGCCCAAAGGCTCCCGCAGCTCGTCCAAGTGGCCGGCATCAGGGGTCAAGACGATGACCTGGCCGCCTGGGGCGAGCACGCGCTGGAATTCGGCCGGATTGCGTGGGGCGAAGACGACGGAAATAGCGTCGACGGACTCATCACGAATGGGCAGGCGCTCCCATACATCGGCCACGACGGCACCGACGCGCGGGTGGCACTTAGCCAAGTGCTTCGCAGCGTGCGGAGAAATATCGAGCCCGACGCCGCGGGCCTCAGCGATGGAGTCGAGGGTGTGGGCCAAGTAGTAGCCCGTACCAGCGCCCACCTCAAGCAGAGAGGCGGGCGTAGATTCGGCCAACGATGCGGAATCCAGCGCACCTTGGACTGCCCCAGTCACGGCCTCCACGAAGGGCGCGAAGTGCCCCATGGCCAAATAGGTCTCGCGGGCGTTGACCATGTCCATGTCATCGCCCTTGTGCTTGAGTCCGGCGCCGGCCGCGAGGGTGACGTAGCCCTGCTTGGCCACATCAAAAGAGTGGCCGGATTCCGAGACCAGGCGAGAGAAATCATCGGCACCAGAAAGCGCGGTGCCATCATTGGGATCAGCCAGAATGTCGACGATATGAGAAAGCATGTATCTAGACTAGCTAGAAACCTCGGTCAACAGAGAACCAAGCTCGGCGGCCTCGTCCTTGCTCAGCTCGATGACGATGCGCCCGCCGCCATCGGAGGGGATGCGCATGACAATTTTGCGGGACTCCTCTACTGCTTCCATTTCTCCGCCCGTGGTGCGCGGCTTCATTGCTGCCATAGTGAGTCTCCTTTAGTTAACTTCTTTTCCTTCCAGCTTAGACCTTTTCGGCGTGGAAGATAGTTGCTCTTCTAGTTGTGCAAGGAGATCATCTACTTGGTCCTGGCGGTACCCGCGGGGCACAACCTCGAATTTCACCTGGTCAAGGCGTCCTTCGCGGGCAGCGGCGCGGTTATTTTCGCGCACCTTCTCCGGCTCATCGAGCGGGTGCATAACCTCGCCGCGGCCAAAAATCGAACCCCATACCCAGGTCCCGATGACGGTCAGGGAGAAAAGGACGAGGAGGAGCATAATCCAAGACAGCATGGCTTAAACCTTACCTTTTAGCGGCGGGCGTTGAGCAACGGGCGCGGTAACCCCGGCGCGGGAGAGCAGTGTGCGCGCGACTACCTCGGCCATCGGTGCGAGTTCATGCAGCGGCCGGTTGCGGTGCACCCGCGTTCCCAAGTCCACCTGCGCTATTGTGCCCCGCTTGCCGACGTCCACCAATAACCCCGCTTCCACCCCGTAGCCTTCTACAAAGGGCAGCTCGACAGCGGTGGCGCGGCGCAGAGAGTATTCGCCTCCGAGCGGCTGGTCGATATGAGCGAGCTCAGGGAAAAATTGCTTAATGAGCGGTTTGGCTGTCAGCTCGGTGACGCGGCCGCCGCCGGTGGGCTGTCCGTTGAGGCTGCGGCGGTAGCGGGCCTTGACCATTTCTACCGCGGGGTCGGCAAAGGGATCGGCCAGCGCGGTGACCATGCCGGGCGCAGCGGATTCAAGATCCGCATCGACGAAGACGACTATGTCTCCCTTCGCCGCGGCGACCCCGCGCCAGAGGGATTCGCCCTTGCCGGGGCGCGGTTCTTCTGGCAGGATATCGCGCCAATTGCGTACCTCCGCCCCGGCTGCGGCAGCACGAGAGGCGGTGGCGTCGGTGGAATCGGCATCGATGACCAGCACCTCAAGCGGATTATCGGCAAGGCAGGCACGCACGACGTTCGCGACAGTGTCTTCCTCGTTGAGGGCCGGGATGACAACGGAGACACTCATGCTAGGCCTCGCGTGGTTGCCAATGGTGCCGCCTCGCCTTGGATGGCAGCAGTTATGCGAATGACGTCTGCGGTCTCAGCTACCTCGTGGACGCGGAAAGCGGCCACTCCGCGGGCAGCGGACCACGCGGTGGCGGCTAGGGTACCCGCAACGCGCTCTCCTACCCCGCGGTCTAGCGTCTCGCCCACAAAATCTTTGTTTGATAGCGCCATGAGCACCGGCCAGCCGGTGGCCACGACCTCGTCTATGCGCCGCAAAAGCTCGAGACCGTGGAAGGTGTTCTTGCCAAAGTCATGGGTCGGATCGATGAAGGTCAGGTCCTCCGGGCAACCGAGAGCGGCGGCGCGCTCGGCCAGCTGGGTGGTTTCCGCGATGACATCGGCCACCACGTCATCAAAATGGACACGGTGCGGCCGGGTGCGCGGGGTGATACCACCGGTGTGAGAGCAGACATAGCCCACGCGGTGGTGTCCGGCGACCTCGATGAGCTCGGGATCCCAACCCGCCCAGGTGTCATTTATGAGCCCGGCACCGGCTGCAATGGCTGCCTCTGCCACCTCGCTGCGCCACGTATCGACGGAAATGAGGACATCCGGGTGGCGCTGATGCACCTTCTCGATAGTTGGTACCACGCGCTCGATTTCTTCCGCTGTATCGACGGCCTTACCAGGGCCGGCCTTAACGCCGCCGATATCGATGATCGAGGCGCCGGCCGCAATCACCTCATCGCAGCGACGCAGTGCCGGGTCGAGGTCAAAGGTTGCCCCCTTGTCATAGAAGGAATCCGGGGTGCGATTGACAATCGCCATCACGCGCGCGAGGCTCAACGCGGCTCCCTGATGCGCTTATCGCTCATGACTTGGTGGCGCTGGATGATGTGGGAGAGGGCCTCATCGGGGTCGTCGGTAAGCAGGAAAAGCTCCCGGTCGCCCTCGTTGATATACCCGCTGGCCGCGAGCGTGTTGTCCATCCACTCCAGCAGGCCGGACCAATACTCGGTGCCCATGAGCACGATGGGGTAATTGGTCACCTTGCCGGTCTGCACCATGCACATGACTTCGAAGAACTCATCCATCGTGCCCATGCCGCCAGGTAGGCAAATGAAGGCCTGCGAGTACTTCAAGAACATCGTCTTGCGGGCGAAGAAGTAGCGGAAATTCAGGCCCAGGTCGACGTACTCGTTGAGGCCCTGCTCATGGGGAAGCTCGATTCCCAAGCCCACGGACAGCCCGCCGGCTTCGTGGGCGCCACGGTTGGCTGCCTCCATGATGCCGGGGCCGCCACCGGTGATGACGGCATAGGAGTGCTCGGCCAGCTTGCGGCCGACCTCGACGCCCAGCTGGTAGCTCGCGTCCTCGGGCGTGGTGCGTGCGGAGCCGAAGACGGTGACGGCCTTCGGCAACTTGGATAACGCATCGAAGCCGGCGACGAATTCGCCTTGGATGCGCAGCACACGCCACGGATCGGCATGCTGCCACTCGTGGTCTGCACCGGACTCCAAGAGCCGCTGGTCAAAGGTGGAGGCCTGTTCGCCTTCGGTGCGCAGCAGCATCGGGCCGCGCAGAGTGCGCATCTGCTCAGGAGTCATGGTCTATCCCTTCAGGTATTTCAGGAGGGCGGTGGATACTTCACTAATCTGCGCGGTGGGGACCTGCTCGTCCTTTTTATGCGCAAACCCTGGGTCACCGGCGCCGAAGTTCACGGACGGGGTGCCCATTTCGGAGAAGCGGGCGACGTCGGTCCAGCCAAACTTGGCGCGGACGTTGCCCCCGACGGCGTCGATAAGAGCTTTGGCTGCAGGCTGGCCCAACCCAGGCTGGGCGGCCGGGGCAATGTCGTCGATGTCGATGGTGACATCTTCTTCCTCGCCGATGATGGATTTCATGTACTCCAGCGCCTCCTCGCTCGTGCGGTCCGGGGCGAAGCGGAAGTTCACAAACATCCAAGCCTCATCCGGCAGCGTATTTGTGGCCACGCCGGACTCGAGGTGAACGATATTGAGGCCCTCGCGGTAAGTGCAGCCATCGATGGTGACGTCGCGGGACTCATAGGCGGCGATACGGGTCATGATGGGCGCGAGCTTATGCGCGGCATTGGAGCCGAGCCAGGCGCGGGCCGAGTGCGCGCGGGTGCCGTGTGCGGTCACGCGCAGGCGGATGGAGCCCTGGCAACCGGCCTCCACCATGGCGCCGGAGGGCTCGCCCAGAAGCGCGAAGTCCCCCTCGAGCCACTCCGGGTGGTCCTTTTGCAGATGGCCCAAGCCATTAAATTCAGTGGCTACTTCTTCACCCTCATAGGCAATGACGGTGAGATCGTGCTTCAGCTCCTCCGACTCGTGCAGCTGGGCAAAGGCATTAAGGTAGATGGCCATGCCTGACTTCATGTCCACGGTGCCACAGCCCCACATAATCTCCACCCCGTCTTTAGTGGTTTCCATGCGATGCGGTACATTTTCTGCCAACGGAACGGTATCAATGTGTCCGGCGAGCACCACGCGGGAATCTAGCCCACGGTTCGTGCGGGCGCACACGGTATTGCCGTAGCGGGCAACCTCGACGTCCAAACCGCGCAGCGCTTCTTCGACGGCGTCTGCGATGGCCTCCTCATGGTGGGAGGGGCTCGGAATATCCACGAGCGCCTTGGTTAGTTCGATGGGGTCTGCATATAGATCTAAAGTCACAAAGCGCCATGCTAGCGCCCCGCGTAGCTCCCCGCATTGTGTAAAGTTCACTTCACTGTAAATATTTCGTCCTCCCTAAGGTGATAACGATGGCCGAAACCGCTCAATTGAAATCCCGTCATCTCACGATGATGGGCCTTGGCTCTGCCGTGGGCGCCGGCCTCTTCCTCGGAGTAGGCCTCGGCATCCAGATTTCCGGCACCTCCGTGCTCATTTCCTATGCCGTGGCCGGCGCGCTCATTGCGCTAGTGATGTGGATGCTCGGTGAGATGGCCGCCGCCCGCCCCTCTTTGGGGTCATTTTCCACCTACGCCGGTCAGGCCTTCGGACACTGGGCACGCTTTACCATGGGATGGATTTATTGGTTCATGCTAATCATGGTCATGGGCGCCGAAATCACCGGCGCGGCCGCCATCATCTCCAGCTGGTTCGGTATTGACCCGTGGATTCCGGCACTTATCGCCGTGGCATTCTTCGCAGTGGTCAATTTCGCGGCCGTGGGCGGATTTGGCGAGTTTGAGTTCTGGTTCGCCATCATCAAGGTCGGCGTCATTGTCGCCTTCCTTGCCATAGGCGTGCTCATGGCGCTGGGCATCCTGCCCGGCATGGATCTCTCCTTGGCCGGGACCAATTTCACCGCTAATTTCCTGCCCAATGGCATGCCCGGCTTCGCCGCCGGATTGCTCGCCGTGGCCTTTGCCTTCGGCGGTATCGAATTGGTTACTATCGCGGCGGCCGAATCCGAGGACCCAGCACATAACGTGGCCACCGCGGTCCGCGCCATTATCGTGCGCATCATGATCTTCTACATCGGCTCCATCGTGGTTATCACCATGGCTCTGCCTTTTAGTTCCATCCAGGATGCCGACGTAGCCGCCGATTCCCCCTTCACCCTCGTGCTTGCGGCCGCCAAGATTCCCTTCGCGTCCGGTTTCATGGAAGCGATTATCGCCTTGGCGCTGCTCTCCGCCTTCAACGCGCAGATCTACGCCACTTCCCGCTTGGTCTTTGACATGGCTAAGGATCACTGCGCCCCGGGATTCTTCCTCAAGCAAAATCGCGCTGGCTCCCCCATCAACGCGGTCATTTTGTCCATGGTCTTCGCCTTCGCTTCGGTAGGCCTGCAGTTTTGGAACCCTCCGGGGCTCCTAGCATTTCTCTTCAATGCAGTGGGCGGGTGTCTGCTGGTCATCTGGTCCTTCATCGTGGCTTCCTTTATCAAGCTGCATCCCCAAATGCGCGAAAATGGCGAGTTGACCGATCTGCGTGTGCCCGGCTTTCCCTGGCTGCCGTGGGTCACGGCCGCGGCGCTGGGCGGGCTCACCCTGCTCATGCTCTTTGACCCAGATGCACGCAACCAGGTCATCTCGGTACTCATCCTCGCTGCGATACTCGTCGTCTTGTCCTTCGTACTACCCACCGGCCAGCGCGCAGAGGCGCGGAGGTAGTTGCTAAGCTAGCGGGCATGACTTCTGCATCCGCACGTGGCCTGGCAACCATTACCCATGACGGCACCGTCTTGGACGTCTGGTTCCCAGCCGTTTATACCGATAAGACCGTAGAGACCACCGAGACCAAGCGCTTGGAGGAGGTCCCTCAGCAGTTCTCCGCGCTGGCAGGCCCGGACGAGGAGCGCGGCGTGGCCCGCGTTGCCGTCGAGACCTCCATCAAAGATCTGGATGACGCCCCCGTCGATACCTACGATGCTTACCTGCGCCTGCACCTCCTTTCTCACCGCGCGGTCAAGCCGCACGGCCTGAATATGGATGGCATCTTCGGCCACCTCAATAACGTGGTTTGGACTAACTATGGCCCCTGCGCCGTCTCCGATTTCCAGATGGTGCGCGGCCGCCTTGCCTCCCGCGGCCCGGTCGTTGTCTACTCCGTTGATAAATTCCCGCGCATGGTGGACTACGTTGTGCCGTCTGGCGTTCGCATTGGCGACGCGGACCGCGTGCGCTTGGGCGCCCACCTTGCTGAGGGAACCACCGTCATGCATGAGGGCTTTGTGAACTTCAACGCCGGCACCTTGGGCGCCTCCATGGTGGAGGGCCGCATCTCCGCGGGCGTCGTCGTGGGCGATGGCTCCGATATCGGCGGCGGCGCGTCCATCATGGGCACCTTGTCCGGCGGCGGCAAGGAGGTCATCTCCATCGGCGAGCGTTGCCTGCTCGGCGCTAATTCCGGCATCGGCATTTCGCTTGGCGACGACGCCGTAGTCGAAGCCGGCCTCTACGTCACCGCCGGCACCAAGGTGACCGTCTTTGGCAAGGTCGCGGAAGCACTGGGCGTCGACAATGGCGAGGCCGTCAAGGGCTCCCAGCTCTCCGGTGCCTCCGGTATGCTGCTGCGCCGCAACTCCGTCTCCGGTGCCGTCGAGGCTGTGGAATGGAAATCCGAGGCCGTCGCGTTGAACGACGAGCTGCACAAGAATTAATACCCCCGATTCCTATAGCCTTATCGGGCAAAATAAGATGGAGGGGTGACTGATAACTCCTCCACCCTCGGTTCTGGCCTGAAGGTCCGCCACCTAACCATGATGGGGCTTGGCTCCACCATCGGTGCCGGACTATTCCTCGGCACCGGCGTCGGTATCTCCGCCGCCGGTCCTGCCGTGCTCCTCGCCTATATTATCGCCGGCTTCCTGGCCATTTTGGTGATGCAGATGCTGGGCGAGATGGGCACCGTTATCCCCGCCTCCGGCTCTTTTTCCGAATATGCCGAACATGGCATCGGCCGCTGGGCGGGCTTTACCCAGGGCTGGATTTATTGGCTAGCCACCGTCGCCGTACTCGGCGCCGAAATCACCGGCGCGGCCGGATTCATTGGCTCCTGGTTCGACGTCTCGCCGTGGATCCCCGCAGCTATCTGCGTGGTCCTCTTCGGCGTCATCAACCTGCTGCGCGTGCGTAGTTTCGGCGAATTCGAGTATTGGTTCGCGCTTATCAAGGTCGTCGTCATCGTGGCCTTCCTCATCATCGGCGTGCTGCTCATCCTGGGCCTCCTGCCTGGCCATTCTTTCATCGGCACCTCCGTCTTCCTCGAGGACGGCTTCATGCCCAATGGCCTCGGCGGCGTCGCGGCCGGCCTTTTGGCCGTAGCCTTCGCCTTCGGCGGCATCGAGGTCGTCGCCATCGCCTCTGCCGAATCCGAGGACCCCGAAAAATCCCTGGTCAACGCCGTGCGCTCCACCATCTTGCGCATCTCCGTGTTCTACTTGGGCTCCGTTCTCGTCATCACGTTCCTTCTGCCTTATTCCATCTTGGGAGGTGCCTCCACGGCCGCAGAATCGCCCTTCACCATGGTCCTCGAGCGCGCCGGCATCCCGGGTGCGGCCGGCATCATGGAGGTTGTCATCGTCCTTGCGTTGCTTTCCGCTTTCAATTCGCAGATCTACGCCTCCTCTCGCATGATGCACTCGCTGGCCTCCCGTGGCGAGGCTCCACGCATCTTCACCACCACCAATAAAGACGGCGTACCCACCACCGCTATTGCCCTGTCCGTCCTACTCTCGGCCGTCATGGTGGTGCTCAACTACGCCGATACGGGTTGGCTTCTTACCTTCATGCTCAATGCCGCCGGCGCCTCCCTGCTCATCGTGTGGGTATTCATCGCCGTCAGCCAGCTGCGCCTGCGCCGTCAGCTCGAAGCACTCCGTCCCCTTCCCATCCGCATGTGGGCCTTCCCCTACCTGACTTGGTTCGCCCTCGCGCTCTTTGCGGCCATCGCGGTGCTCATGCTTACCGACGCCACCGCCCGCAGCCAACTCCTCTCCGCCGCCGCTATGTTCGCGGTGCTCGCCCTCGCCGGCGTCATCAATTCCAAGGTTCGCGGCATCAACCCGACCTCGACGCTGCCTCTCACCTAGCCCCCTTATCCCAGGGGGCTCACCTCGCCCCTTCCCTCCACCCTCGGCCACTCCCCACCCTTCGCGCTCACCGGCACGAGGCGGAGTCTCTCTTTTTCATCACCTGGTGAGCGCCAAGGGCGAGCTCTGCCCACGGCCCTCCCGCCGCGCTCACGGGGAGCACAAATTGAGACCACCCGGGGCCGCCGGTGAGCGCGAAGGGCAGTTATCCACAGCCATCCGGACCACGCAGCGGAAGATTGTCCCCGAACCCCGGGTTATCCACAGGATGCCGCGACGCGCGTAGCTTCAACCCAACACGACCGCTTAGGTTAAGCCCCATGGGGGAATGGACTACCGCGGAACTACGCGGGCAAGGTTTGAGCAAGGATGCGATTCGTCGCAAGGTACGCGAGGGGAAACTCTTTCGCGTGCATCGGGGGATTTATACCGATGAATGGACGCCCTGGGCGATGGCGCGGGCGCTGGCGCATGGGCTCAGCCGCATCCATTTCACGGGGAAAACGGCGCAGGAGATTTACCTCGGCCGGCAGCTGACATTTCCTCTGGAAGCGGAGGGACCGCGCACTTTGAAGGGCAAGAACTTTTGCGTTTCACACTCGCGACTTCAAGCCACGCACAAGGTCAACGGCCTTCCGGTGGTGCAACCCTTGTGGGCCGCGCGTAGGATTTCGCGGGCCTGCACACCTCTTTTGGAAGAACACTACCGGGGAAAGCACGGACCCGGCCGTCTAGAAATGGACCGTCAGCGAATGCGACGCGTCCCGAATTCTCTAAAGGAGACGATCCAGCACGCTGCGATTGGGGCAGATAGCCCGCCGGAGCGCACTTTAAGCAGAAAGCTGCGCACTGTAGGAATTTTCCCAGAACACAATGTTCTCATCGCCGGCTACCGCTTTGATCTGAAAATTGGCAAGCTGCTGGTGGAAGTTGACGGCTGGGAATACCACAAACACAGCGTGGCCTTTCAAGCTGACCGCTCCAAACAAAACGCGGCCGTCGCCCACGGGTATACGGTCTTGCGCTTTACTGCCGACGACATCAACTACCACCTCAGCGAAGCCATCCTGCTTATCAAAGCCACTCTTGACGTGGTAAAAGGCGGCAAGCCCAAACTCCCGTCCTCGGCAACTCAGCCCTACTGGACATGGCATCTATGCGTACAACCCTTGCCGCATTGACAATTATTCTTTACACTAGGACATGCAAGCATGACATACAGTAAAGGAGACCAGATGGCCGAGCACCCCAACATGGTCCGCAAATGGCGCCGCTGGCTCGAACTTTCGCAAGCCGAGCTCGCCGAAAAAGCCGGCGTCTCCCGCCAGACCATCGCCAATATCGAGCGCGGCAACTATTCACCTTCCGTCCACCTCGCGCTGGACATTTGCCACGAACTTGGAAAAACCGTCGAAGAAATCTTTGGAGCTGAACAACATGATTAACGCCATCGCCAATTACTCCCTCAAGGAAATCGATCGCGCAACCCGCGATGAATTCGAACGCGACACGCTCTACAAGGCCTGCGTAATCGGAATGACCCCAATCCCGTTCCTCGAGCTCGTCGTCGCCGCAATCCTCGCCTGGGTCCTTCCTGGCCAAATGTCTATGCTGTGCTTCCTCGCGCTCGTGCCGTCCATCGTAGGCAACTCCATCGGTTCTGCTTGGATGCGCAAGCGCGTGGCCACCCCACCGGTGGGCCGAAATTGGACCGCATTGGCCGTCTACCTCATCCCTCTTATAGTCATGTTCGCCGGCATTGCCTATAACGCCTACGCGCCTGCCGACGGCCACAACCCCGTCTCCTACCTCATCGGTACCGCAGTCGGCGCCATTGCCGTGCTCGCCCTGACCCCCTTTATTCGTCGCCGCCAGCACCGCCGCGACCAAGCTCGCCTCGATGCCGAGCTAGAGGACTAGTCCCACTCCGGCACTTCACCCCGCCCTTCGCGCTCACCGCGGACGGCGGGGTTTCTCTGATTTCGTTCCCCGCTTGATTTCTAGTGGTCGTGGAAACACCTGACATGGGTTAGGTGATTGTGTGGAGTCGAAATGGGTTCCGGATTCTGTTGTTGTGGCGCGGTTTGCGTCGTTGGTTCGGGCTGGTAGTT
>NZ_JAKRDU010000022.1:0-22188 GCF_022347325.1 Corynebacterium nasorum | reverse complement strand
ATTTTTAAGGATCTCCGTTTGGTTTTGAGCCTGTGTGGGGGAGGGGGTAAATGGGCAGGGGCGGGAAAGTGGGCGTCGGAAAGAGCGGCGGTGAGCTGGTAAAAGTGGGACATTTGAGAAAAAGTTGAGTCTTGGGGAATAACTTTTGTAGGCTGCTCGTTGTAGAGATTGAGTGACATAGGCTCAAGGTTGTGTGACTGGGTGTGAAAGTTCTGTTACAGTAGCGCTCGGACACAACGAGAAGTTGAGTCACTGACAATCAACTTTATTAATTACCCCAAGATAAAAGGAGAAGAAATCATGGGACGCGCAGTAGGTATTGACCTTGGTACGACGAACTCCGTCGTTTCCGTACTGGAAGGTGGCGAGTCCACCGTTATCGCTAACTCCGAGGGCTCTCGCACCACGCCTTCCGTCGTTGCCTTTGCAAAGAACGGCGAAATTCTGGTTGGCCAGTCCGCTAAGAACCAGGCGGTAACCAACGTTGACCGCACCATTCGCTCCGTCAAGCGCCACATCGGCACTGACTGGAAGATCAACATTGATGACAAGGACTACACCTCCCAGGAGATTTCTGCTCGCACGCTGATGAAGCTGAAGCGCGATGCAGAGGCTTACCTTGGCGAGGATGTTACTGACGCCGTTATCACCGTTCCTGCATACTTCGAGGACGCACAGCGCCAGGCCACCAAGGAAGCTGGCCAGATTGCAGGCCTGAACGTGCTCCGTATTGTCAACGAGCCAACCGCAGCCGCTTTGGCTTATGGCCTGGAAAAGGGCGAGCAGGAGCAGACCATCCTGGTATTTGACCTGGGCGGCGGCACCTTCGACGTCTCCTTGCTGGAAATCGGCGATGGCGTGGTTGAGGTTATGGCAACCGCCGGCGATAACGAGCTGGGTGGCGATGACTGGGATCAGCGCATCGTTGACTGGCTGGTAGACCGCTTCAAGACCTCCCAGGGCGTTGACCTGACCAAGGATAAGCGCGCCGTGCAGCGTCTGCGCGAGGCTGCAGAGAAGGCAAAGATTGAGCTGTCCTCCTCCCAGCAGGCCAATATCAACCTGCCGTACATCACGGTTGACTCCGATAAGAACCCACTGTTCTTGGACGAGACCCTGACCCGCACCGAGTTCCAGAAGATCACCCAGGATCTGCTGGATCGCACCAAGGCTCCGTTCAACCAGGTCATCAAGGATGCTGACCTTTCCGTCGGCGATATTGACCACGTTGTTCTCGTTGGTGGCTCCACCCGTATGCCGGCCGTATCGGACCTGGTCAAGGAACTCACCGGTAAGGATGCCAACAAGGGCGTTAACCCGGACGAGGTTGTTGCCGTAGGCGCTGCCCTGCAGGCAGGCGTTCTGCGCGGCGAGGTCAAGGACGTGCTGCTTCTTGACGTTACCCCGTTGTCCCTCGGCATTGAGACCAAGGGTGGCGTGATGACCAAGCTCATCGAGCGCAACACCACCATTCCGACCAAGAAGTCCGAGACCTTTACCACCGCAGAAGACAACCAGCCCTCCGTGCAGATTCAGGTCTTCCAGGGTGAGCGCGAGATGGCTACTGCCAATAAACTCCTCGGCTCCTTCGAGCTCGGCGGCATTGCTCCGGCACCGCGCGGTGTTCCGCAGATTGAGGTCACCTTCGATATCGATGCCAACGGCATCGTCCACGTGACTGCAAAGGACAAGGGCACCGGCAAGGAAAACACTATCAAGATTCAGGATGGTTCCGGCCTGTCCCAGGAAGAAATCGACCGCATGGTCAAGGATGCTGAGCAGCACGCCGAAGAGGACAAGAAGCGCCGCGAGGAGCAGGAGCTGCGCAATAACGCAGAGTCCACCTCCTACCAGACCCGCAAGTTCTTGGACGACAATGCTGACAAGGTATCCGAGGATGTTAAGACCAAGGTTACCGAGGCTGCTGACGCCGTTGATGAGGCTCTGAAGGGCGATGACCTCGAGGCCATCAAGTCCGCAGTGGAGAAGCTGTCCACCGAATCCCAGGAGATGGGCAAGCAGATCTACGAAGCACAGGCTGCTGAGGCTGGTGCTGAGGGCGCGGCTGATGCTGGCGCTGCTCAGGGTGACCCGAACGTCGTCGACGCTGAGGTAGTTGACGAGGATGAGAATAAGGATGGCAATAAGTAATGACTCAGGACAGCGGAATGCCGCATAACCCAGGCGACCCGGAAAACACGGATCCGGAGGCTACCTCGGCTGACCGCGCTGAGGCTGCTGCCGAGCAGGCTGAGGAGGCCCAGGCCGCGCAGGAAGCGCAGGCTGATGCCACCGAAGAAGCCGAGCTGGATCCCACTCTCGATGCTGACCTTGAAGAAGCGCTGGCAGACGTCAACGCTGATGAAGTAGAGGCCGAGGCCGCGGGTGAAGAGCCCGCTGGCAACGGCGTCAGCGATGTGGAAGCACAGTTGGCAGAACGCACGGAAGACCTACAGCGTCTGAATGCGGAATACACCAACTACCGCCGCCGCACCGAGCGCGACCGCCAAGCCGTAATCGAGACCGCCAAGGCCAAGGTCATCGCAGATTTTCTGCCTGTCCTTGATGACCTGGAACTGGCCGATGAACACGGTGACTTGGAAGGCCCGCTCAAGGCTTTTGCGGATAAGCTCCACAGCACGCTGGAAAAGCACGAGCTTGCCGCCTTTGGCGAAGAAGGCGACGCCTTCGACCCGGAGGTTCACGAGGCCGTGCAGGACTTGTCTTCAGGCGATGAGCAGGTGCTGGGCACCGTGCTGCGCAAGGGCTACCGTGTGGGCGACAGGCTCGTCCGCAATGCCCTGGTCATCATCGCGGACCCCAGCGATGAGTCCAGCGGCTCGGAAGATTCCGAGTAAATAACATAAAGGGCGCCCTGGGAACTGACGATTGACCTTCCCGCGGCGCCCTTTTACTTAACTTTATCGATTCTCTTTGAAAGGAGGAGATGCCCAGTGAGCGCTAAACCCGAATGGGCAGACAAAGATTATTATGCGGATCTGGGGGTCTCCTCGTCCGCAGAACAGAATGAAATTAAGCGTGCCTACCGCAAGCTAGCACGCGAAAACCACCCCGATACCCACCCCGACGACCCCGCAGCAGCGGAAAGGTTCAAAAAGGTGGCGGAAGCCTACGACGTGCTTTCCGACGCCTCTGAGCGCAAGGAATACGACCAGTTCAAGGCCATGCTCCGTAACGGTGGGGGCTTTGGACGGATGGGAGGCGCCGGATTTCCCGGCGGGTTTCGATCCACGCGCATGGGTGGACAAGGTGCGCAAGAATTCGACCTCTCGGACCTCTTCGGAGGATCCGCTGGAGGAGCGGCTCAAGGCGGCGGTGTTGGGGATATCTTCGGTAGCGTTTTCAACCGCGGCGGTGGTGCTGGCCACTCAGCTAAACCGTCGCGGGGGGCCGACGTCGAAACGGAAATAACCCTCGAGTTCCGCGAGGCCGCCAAGGGAACCACCATCCCCCTAGCGCTGAGCGGAAATGCTCCGTGTACCACGTGCCACGGCTCGGGTTCTGCATCCGGCAAGACCTCTACTTGTGGCACCTGCAGTGGCACCGGTTTTACCTCTGAAAACCGCGGCGCCTTCGGCTTTTCCGCCCCCTGCAAGGATTGCGATGGCACCGGCCGCCGCATCACGGACCCGTGCAAGGACTGCCACGGTACCGGCACGGTTCATCGCACCCGCAATATCACCGTGCGCATCCCTGCCGGCGTCATTGACGGCCAAAAGGTTCGCCTTGCTGGTCAGGGCGAAGCCGGACCGAACGGCACTCCAGCCGGTGACCTCTTCGTGGCGGTAACCGTCAAACCGGACAAGGTCTTCACTCGAGAAGGCGATGACCTGCACGTTACCGTCCCGGTCTCCTTCACGGAGCTGGCCTTGGGCGATACCATCGCGGTTCCTACCTTGGATAACCCGGTACGCGTGAAGATCCCCGCCGGCACGCCGGACGGGCGAACGCTGAGGGTGCGTGGAAGGGGCATCGCCAAGCGCGGGGGCAACTCCGGTGACCTTTTGGTTACCGTTCAGGTCACCGTGCCCACCAAGCTCGATGCCGCCGCCTCCAGCGCCCTGCGCACCTATGCTCAAGCGGAAAAGGACTCTGGTTTCAACCCACGTGCGGGTTGGGCCGGCGCCGAGAAGGCTTAGGGTAGGAGGTGTGTTAAGGCATGAGCACTGGAAAGGCAGAAGATTCCGGCACCGCGGTATATGTGATTTCCGTGGCCGCGGAACTATCCGGAATGCACGCCCAGACCCTGCGAACCTATGACCGCATGGGCTTGGTTTCCCCGGCTCGTACCCGTGGCGGTGGCCGCCGCTATTCCGACCGCGACATCGAGCTGTTGCGCAAGGTTCAAGCGCTGTCCCAAGATGATGGCGTCAATCTTGCCGGAATCAAGTCCATCATCGAGCTGACCGAGGAACGCGATCGCCTTGAAGCCGAGCGCGACGCCCTAGCTGAAGAGGTTCGGACCCTGCGCGAACAGGCCGCCGGGCGCCGCCCGCAGCGCAGCGGCGAACTTGTCCATGTCCCTCGGTCTACCTCCGTGGTGATGTGGAGTCCGCGTACCGCGCGCGAGCGTAAACGCGCCCGCGGCCGTGGTAACGGTCAGGACTAATTCTTACTCTGCAGACGAGTACATCCCGCCCCGCAACCAGCGTCGCCGCTGGCTGCGGGGTTTTCTTCTGCCTGCACAGTGACGGTGTGGTGTTAAGGCTTGCAAAGGGGATAGCTGCAATCAGTGCGCGTTGCAAAGTTTGGGGTTAGTATATTCAACACAAAGGTGAGCTATGGCATATAAACAATAACGAGTGTCATGTACCACCGATGATCCTCGTATTCTCCAGGAAAGGACACGCACCATGACCCTGTACGCAGCTCCGGGAACTGAAGGTTCCATCGTTGATTATCGCGAACGCTATGACAACTACATTGGCGGCCAGTGGGTAGCACCCGTCGACGGCGAATATATGGACAACATCAGTCCGGTCAACGGCGAGGTATTCTGCCAGGTAGCTCGCGGCAAAGAAGCCGATATCAACCTGGCTATCGACGCCGCGGAAAAAGCCTTCGAGACCTTCGGCAAAACCACTCCAGCCGAGCGCGCATTGCTCCTGCACCGCATAGCGGACCGCATCGAGGAAAATCTGGAAAAGATTGCGGTCGCTGAAACCTGGGAGAACGGTAAGGCTGTGCGCGAAACCCTTGCCGCCGATATTCCGCTCGCCGTAGATCACTTCCGCTACTTCGCCGGCGCCATCCGCGCCCAAGAAGGCCGCCTATCCCAGCTTAACCAGGACACCGTGGCCTACCACTACCATGAGCCGCTCGGAGTAGTGGGCCAGATTATCCCGTGGAACTTCCCGCTGCTCATGGCCGCTTGGAAGATCGCGCCCGCACTGGCTGCAGGTAACTGCATTGTTATGAAGCCAGCGGAGCAAACCCCTGCCTCAATCCTGCTTCTCATGGATATTATCGGTGACCTCCTTCCTGCTGGCGTGCTCAATATCGTCAACGGACTAGGTGAGGAGGCAGGCGCGGCACTCTCCGGCTCGGACCGCATTGCCAAGATTGCCTTCACCGGCTCTACTCCAGTGGGCAAGATCATCAACAAAGCCGCCGCAGACAAGGTCATCCCCGTCACCCTGGAACTGGGTGGTAAATCCCCATCTATCTTCTTTAAAGACATCATGGATGAAGATGATTCCTACCTGGAAAAGTGCGTTGAAGGCTTCGTTATGTTCGCCCTCAACCAAGGTGAGGTCTGCACCTGTCCATCCCGCGCCCTGGTAGACGAGGACATTGCGGATAAATTCTTGGAGCTGGCCATTGAGCGCGTGAAGAAGATCAAGATTGGCCACCCACTTGATACGGAAACCATGATGGGCGCGCAGGCTTCCGAGGAGCAGATGGACAAGATTAAGCAATACCTGGAGATCGGCCCGCAGGAAGGCGCGGAAACCCTCATCGGTGGCCACGTGAACAAGGTAGAAGGCTTGGAAAAGGGCTACTACATTGAGCCCACCGTGTTTAAGGGCAATAATGACATGCGCATCTTCCAGGAGGAGATCTTCGGCCCAGTACTCTCTGTAGCTACGTTCAAAGATTATGACGAGGCGATTGCCATCGCTAACGCTACTAACTTTGGCCTCGGTGCAGGCGTATGGTCGCGTAGCCAAAACATTTGCTACCGCGCCGGCCGCGATATTCAGGCAGGCCGCGTATGGGTAAACCACTACCATGACTACCCGGCGCACAGCGCCTTTGGCGGCTACAAGGAATCCGGCCTTGGCCGTGAGAACCACTTGATGATGCTGGGCCACTATCAGGAGACTAAGAATATGTTGGTCTCCTACTCGGATCAGCCGGCCGGCCTGTTCTAAAACACCTCCCGCGGGTAAATCTGTGCAGGCGGTTCCACAATGTCGTGCGGCCTAGTGTGCCCGTGCCACTTGGCCTAGGCCGCGCAGGAACCGTGGGTCCTCCCAATAGGTGCCGTGGTCCCCAGGAAGGCCATCTGCGCCGGGAAGGGGAGTAGCACCAAAGGCATCAGTAGTGGGATCGGGGCCATGGATGCCGCCGTGCGGCCCCGTCGCAATGGCGATGGGGTCGTGCGCGTTGGTAGCTGCCCAGATGCGGCCATGGAGTTCTGAGGAGTGGCTGGCGCCGGCTCCAGGGCTGCCGACGAGCACCACGTCATCAGCAATCTTGTCCTCCTTAGCGGCGTGCCCGGTGACTACTGAACCATAGGAATATCCCACGACGGTGCGCTTGGCTTGCGGATAGCGCGCACCAAGCGCGCGCTGAAACCGGACGAGCTCCGAGCCGGCGGTGCGCGCGGGATCAGCATGAACCGCCCGAGGCAGGGAAGATGGCGCCTGGTAGCCTAACCACACCACGGCCGGCCCACCGCTGGCTTTAGCTAAGTTGCGGCCCCGGTCCACCGCGCGCTGCCAGGTTTCTGGATCGGAGGAGTGAACTCCTTCGATAAATGTGGTGAGCGATGCCGGCGTGGTCCGGAATTCGCCTGGATCTACCATGGCAACCAGCCGTCCGTCGCTTGCTTCTAATACCTTCATATCTGGGTTTTTCGCGGCCAACTGAGCCACGTGCTCGTTGGCTTGGGCTAGGTTAATCTCGTGAATGGTGTCCACAGGTAGATCGGAAAATTCTTCAAACCGCACGGGAGGAGAAACACCAGCAGGCGTACACAGGGCATCAATTTCTTGGGAACAGAGCCAATCGAGGGAATCGCCCAATGCTCGTACCTGATTTAATAGGAGCCCAGCGGCGCGGGCCGCCGCGACATTGCGCTCGTCTATCTGGCCTAGGAATGCGATGATGCGGTCTTCTAGTTCCTCACGGCGGGCCTGCAGGTTGGCGTGGCGGTCAAGGGTGGCGGCAACGTGCTCCATCTGGTGCAACGACGGTGCCAGCCAGTCGGTATAGACTGCCAAGCTGGTGCGAGCGGCGTCGCCAGCAGGCCCTCCCAGCGATAGACTAAGCCAATCATGGTGCGAATCTATAAAACGAAAGTGCAGTTCAGAGCGCTCTGTGCGCAGGTGGCTGGCGCCATTTCTTAGGGCCGTAGAAAGGGTCATCGAGCGGCTCCTAGGGATTGGCCTAGCCGGGAATCCACCCCGGCGGCGGTGCTGAGGAAGTTCGCGACGGAGCGCAATTGCTCGGCCGTGGCATCCTCAGTTGCGGCCACGGTGCTGGACCAAGCTGACCGGGCTCGCTCCAGTGCGTCTGCGGTTCGGCAGGCGGTATCGAGCGCGGCCGTCGGCGGTGGCAGCGGAGGCCGAGAGAGCAGGGAACGGACATAATCGGGTAAGTGCGTGGGAATTTCTACATAGCTCATGCCCCTTAGCCTGATGGACGTCGCAGTTCAGCGCTATGGGCGCAGAGGCAGCCTGTGGATAACTCGGTTCCGCTTCATTACTTTGGGAGGCATGAAGGTAGCAGCAGTGCAGTTAACATCCACCGGAAATATCACCGAAAACCAGGAGATAGCCCTAGCAAAGATCCGTGAAGCCGCTGGAAACGGGGCGCGACTTATCGTGCTGCCAGAGGCCACGTCACAGAATTTCCGCTCCGGGCGTCTTGATGAGCAGGCGCAATCACTCGAAGGTCCGTTTGCCACGGCGATCCAAGCTCTGGCGGAAGAACTCGAGGTTACCGTCGTAGCCGGCATGTTTTGCCCAGCCGATACCGTTGAGCGCGATGGCAAGACCATCAATCGGGTTAGCAATACAGCGCTTATTGCAGGGCCTGGCGTGTTAGGTGGGTACGACAAGATTCATACCTATGACGCCTTCGATTACCGCGAATCGGATACTGTCTTGGCCGGCGAATCGCTGGTTGCCTTTGATGTTGATGACCTTGTAGTGGGCGCGGCCACCTGCTATGACATTCGCTTCCCGGAGCAGTTCAAGGAGCTAGCTAGCCAGGGCGCACAACTTATTGTGGTGCCTACCAGCTGGGCAGACGGCCCTGGCAAGCTGGAGCAGTGGCGCCTGCTTACGGCCGCGCGTGCCTTGGATTCCACCAGCTACATTGTGGCGGCCGGCCAATCGCGCCCAGGCGGTGACGCAGAAGCGGGCAATCCCTCCGGCCCGACGGGCATTGGTCATTCCACCATCGTTGATCCGAACGGGGTGCGCGTGGCCGAGGCTGGCTACGAAGACGACATCCTCTATGCCGAGATCGATCCGAATGAGGTAGCGAAAACCCGCCGCACCTTGCCGGTCGTGACCCCTGCGGACTAGGCGAGTGCTGCGTAATCTTCCGGCTGCCAGCGCCCGTCGCGGCCCCAGCTAAGGACATCGATCTGCTGCTTGTTCAAGCCCTTCTTAACCAACTCTTGTTTACCTTCCGCAACCTCTTCGGCGGGGCCGACGAGCAGGAAGCGCGGGGGAGTGCCTGTGGATAACTCCACCTCGTTGACTACTACATCGGTCGGCTCTCCGGAGACCACATAATCGGCACCGGGGGCCAATTCGCGGGCGTTGAGCAACCACGGGTCCCTTTCTTCCCGCACGATGCGGCGCACTCGGACTCCTAGCGCTGCCAGATTTTGCTGGAAGTAGGTGTCATAGTGAGCACCGGGGCTGCCCGCTACGGCAAAGATGCGCGGTACGTGATTGTGGTCGCCGTCGTCCAGCGCGGCGAGCGCCGCGCAGCGGGCCGTGGCCCATCCGGTGCCGTAGGCAATGATGATTAGCTCTTCTGCGCCCGCGTTGTGGAGGCTTATTCCACCAGCGGGCTGGCCAAGGGTCCACCAATCACCGGGCTGCGCGTGCGCGAGGGACCGAGAGGCCTCACCCGCGGTGGAGACGTGGAAGACTAACTGGCCGGTTCCGTCGCTAGGCTGTGCGGGAGTAAGCATGCGCCATTGACCGGGCAAGTACTGCGTGGTCACGGGAAAGTGCTGTCCCGGTTGATAGGGCACGGCTAAGCCGGCTTCCACGCGAATAATAGAATTATCACGGGTGGGATGGTCTACAGCCACCACTTGCGCCGAGTGCGCCGGTGCTTCGCCGGCGGCATCAGATTCTCCGGCAGCCTGGGCCATCGTCGTGCATATGCGGTGGATGACATCGCGGGCGAAATCGTACTGATACTGCGTCAGTGCCAGGACTCGCAGGCCCGCTATCAGGGCGTGTTCAAAACGAGAATAAATCTCGGCCGGAAACCCATGCCGGCGGTGATCGCGGGCGAGTTGGGTGAGCTTTGCAGAGACTTCGGAAAGCAGGGGCTGTCCCGGCTCCGTACGTTCAATCACCCACGCCAGCGCGGGGACCAGAGAGGTATGGGTATCGCGCATAGACAGGGCGAATATTTGCCGGGATTCGGGCACCGCGTTAAAGAAATGCTCGTGCACCGCATCGCGGTACTCGTTTGCGTAATTTCGAAAATGCTCGCCCAATTCCCACATGTCTCATCATCCTAATAGTCGGTGCCGCACCGGAGGTCGAGCTACATACTGAAAGCTGTAGTGGGGGTGAAAACGGGAGCCTATGTTGTGGATCACTTAGTGGAAGGTATTGTATTCCCTATCCGTCTGCCCTCTAACGGGGGCAAGCCGCCATAATTGCACAGCTAGAAAGGGTCTCCATGGAAGATTTTTCCGCTTATACGCTCATGCTGGATGTGGGCTGGATTTCTTTGCTCATGGTCATCGGCAATGTCCTGCGTCACCAAGTGAAGTTCATCTTCCAGGACCTGTTGCTACCTGCCCCGATTACCGCCGGCCTCATCGGCTTGCTGGTTGGTCCAAACGTGCTGGGTTGGATTAACTTCTCCGATAACTTGGGTGACTACACCTCCATCCTCATCGCGGTGGTCTTTGCGTCTATGGCCTACTCCATGGAAGTAGGCGGAAATATGGGCAAGGGTGCGCGCAATATGTGGGGCTACTCCACCATGATGTTTACCGGCCAGTGGGGCCTGTTCATCGTGCTGGGTCTTTTCCTCTTTGCGCCGCTATTTGATACCCCAAATTGGTTCGGCATGATGCTGCCCGTTGGCTTTACCGGCGGCTTTGGTACCGCCGCGGCTGTGGGTGGCGCGCTCGAAGGTGTAGGCGCTGATGCGGCATCCTCGCTGGGCTTTACCTCGGCGACCGTCGGCACGCTGGCCGCAATCATTGGCGGCGTTATCGCCGGCAACTGGGGCATCCGCAAGGGCAAGGTTTCCCACGTGCCCAAGGAGCTGCCGGAAGAGCTGCGCCGCGGCTACATCAAAAACATTGATGATCGTCCGTCGCTCGGCCGCGCTACCACCAATCCCTCGTCCATCGAGCCGCTCGCACTGCACTTCGGCTTCATCATCCTGACTGTGATGACTGCCTACGGCATCAACCAGGGTTTGAGCAGCATCTGGGAGAATGTCTCCGTGCCGCTCTTTGCCATGTCCATGGTGGTGGGACTATTCTTCCGCGCGCTTATGAACTTCGTGGGCGCCGAGGACTACCTAGATAAGGACTCCATTTCCTCCATCTCCGGAGCAGCCACGGACTACCTCATTGCCTTCGGCGTGGCCGCCATCGTTCCGGCCGCCATTGCTTCCTACTGGCAGGCGCTTCTTCTCCTCTTTATCCTCGGCACCATCTTCTGTGTGTTCTTCTTGCTGTGGTTCCCGGCCGAGTTCTTTGGTGAGCGCTGGATTGAGCGCGGCATCTTTGGCTGGGGTTGGGCCACCGCCACCGTGGCGACCGGCATTGCCATCCTGAAGATCGTGGATCCCAAGCTCAAGTCCGGCACCCTGTCTGAATATGGCATGGCCTATATCGGCTTCGGACCCTTTGAAATCTCGTGGACCATCATCGCGCCAATGGCCGTCATGTACGGGTTTGCCGGCATTTTCGGCGCCATTTCCTTGGCGATTTCCATCGGCGTCTATATCGCCTTTAAATCCATGCGTCTTATGCCACCGCGCGGCACCATCTTCCAAGAGGGTATTGGCCATGTAGGACAAAGGCAGGAATAGCCGCGCTTGCCGACGTCCCCCCTCCCGCATCGCTACCTTAAAAAACTATGAGATTGGGCGCACCAAAACTTAGAAAATGATTCGCAGTGCGAGGCGGGTGGACGCGGCTGCGGTCGCGACCATGGCCTATCGGACCCGCTACCACCGTCAACATCGGTGAGGGTAAAAATACTTGAAAAGTGCAATCGATTGGGACTATCCCTAAACCTTAAAATTTGTTAGAATCAGCTGGTGTCAATCTCTGGCGTGATGAGGAAATAGATGTACCAGTTGGATGGGGCTTCCAGGCGGGTGATTATCCTGGAAGCCGCTGTTTATGTAGCGGGTTGCGAAGGCGAGCAGGCCGTTACCGTGGAATCTGTGGCAGACCAGGCTGGCCTCTCGCCGGAGGCGGTTTCTGAGGAATTTAGCAGCGGTGCTGCCATGCTTGCGGAAATCCCAGATTTTTTGGATTGCCGCATGTCTGAATACATGGTGGAGGCTGCACGTCACCTGCCAGAGGGTAACTCTGGCGGCGATGTCCTCATGCAGTTGGCGGAGGCCTACTTTGCCTACGCGCAAGACGAGCCCGACATCTACCACTACCTTTTCGAACGGTACGATGCCATGGATGAGGAGCGGGTCTGCCAATTTGCCAAGGGGGAAAAGTCGGGCACGCCGGGTGCGGACATGGCGCTGAACGTCGTCAAGCGCTTTGCCGAAGAGCAGGGTGCCGTCGTAGCGGCAGACGGAGATATCTCGCCCCTGGAAATCGGCCGCATTATTTTGGCCCTCTGGTCGCTCATCCATGGCATGGGCCACCTGAGTGTGGTGGGCATCTTGCGCCTGCAGCATGCCGTTATTCGCGCCGCTAACCTGAAGCAGGTGGATCGCCTCGTGGTTGATGCCCTGCAATATTGGTTTAAAAATAAGCAGATCCCGCAGCGCCGCCCCATTATGAACGATGCCCGCGGCATTGTAGAAAAGGTCATGGGCAGCGAACGTGAAAAGCCCTTCGTGGCCCCGGATAACCTTGAGCAAATGGACCCGGAGGAAACCAAGAAGGTCATTATTGAGGCCGCGTTGCGCGTTGCTGGTCGCAACGGCGTCGACCGTCGCTTCTTTGACCACGTGGCCGAAAAGCTTGGTACCTCCAAAGACTTCCTGACCACCATTGTGGACAATGACTTCGCGCTGCGTGAGGTGGCAGAAACTCTCACCACCACAGAGATGGCGAAGATCTTTGACGCCTGCCTCGCCGAGCTTCCGGATGACACCCCCACGGTAGACCGCCTGCAGATTGTTGCGGCCGCCTACTTTAACTACGCGATGATGTACCCAGAGCGTTTCAGCTCCATTATTGCGCTGGCCAGCGGTTCTGTAGTTCCGCACAATGGTGATGGTAGCTCGCATGAGGGCATGACCAAGAACTTCGCCATCATGATGGATCTGTTCCGCAAGTTTGTCATCGAGATGGGAATTACTCCCACCGACCAGCTGGTTTATATCAGCACTTTGGCCGTGTGGGCAGGGGCCAATGGCATTGCCCATCTGTGCAGCATCGGCGATTTCAAGAGCTTTAATGAAGATCTCAAGTGGGCGCTTTTTATCCAGGTGGTAACCGTGTCCTTCTTTGCCATCGCCCATGGCTTGCAGATTCTTGGCCATGAAAACGAGGAGGTCAAGCAGGTTTAATCACCCTGTGCAAAGTTGAGCGACCTACGCTCAAAAATATTTAGGTTGAGTGGAATAGGCTCAACTCTGGGTGCGTTGTACTAAGTGAAGCCCTACAGTGGGTGAATAAATCTTAGAAGGAGCAACGCACACATGAACTCATTTAACCCCACCACTAAAACACAAGAGGCCTTGCAGGACGCCCTGCAAACCGCCTCTTCTAATGGAAACCCGGATATCCGCCCGGCTCACCTGCTGGCGGCAATTCTCAGCCAGGACGGCGGAATCGCCGCTCCGGTTCTTAAGGCCACCGGCGTAGATCCGGATACTGTGCTCAAGGAAGCCCGCGAGCTTGTTGATTCTTATCCCAAGGCCGAGGGCGCCAATATGGCCAACCCGCAATTTAACCGCGACGGCCTCAACGTCCTAACGCAGTCGCAGGAACTGGCCGGTGAGCTTGGTGATGAATTCGTTTCCACCGAGGTTCTGCTGGCTGCCATCGCCGCCTCCAAGACCGATGCCGCCGAGCTGCTTACCGGCCGCGGTGCTACTTATGACGCCATCAAGGGCGCTTTCCCTTCCGTGCGCGGTGCTGCCAAGGTAACCTCCGAGAATCCGGAGGACCAATTCCAGGCTTTGGAAAAGTACGCCACTGACCTCACTGCTCGCGCCCGCGAAGGCAAGATCGACCCGGTCATCGGCCGTGATCAGGAAATTCGCCGCGTGGTCCAGGTGCTCAGCCGGCGCACGAAGAATAACCCGGTACTCATTGGTGAGCCCGGCGTGGGCAAGACCGCCATCGTGGAAGGCTTGGCCCGCCGCATCGTGGCTGGCGATGTCCCCGAGTCTCTCAAGGGCAAGACCCTCATCAGCCTGGACTTGGGTTCCATGGTCGCTGGCGCTAAGTACCGCGGTGAATTCGAGGAGCGCTTAAAGGCCGTGCTCGATGAGATTAAGTCCTCTGAGGGCGAGATCATCACCTTCATCGACGAGCTGCACACCATCGTCGGCGCCGGTGCTACCGGTGACGGCTCTATGGACGCCGGCAATATGATCAAACCCATGCTGGCCCGTGGCGAGCTGCGCCTCGTAGGCGCCACTACCTTGGACGAGTACCGCAAGTACATCGAAAAGGACGCCGCTCTGGAGCGCCGCTTCCAGCAGGTCTATGCTGCCGAGCCCTCCGTGGAGGACACCATCGGTATTCTGCGTGGCCTGAAGGAGCGCTACGAGGTGCATCACGGCGTGCGCATTATGGACTCCGCGTTGGTTTCGGCCGCCGAGCTGTCCAATCGCTACATCACCAACCGCTTCCTGCCGGATAAGGCCATTGACCTTGTCGACGAAGCAGGTTCCCGCCTGCGCATGGAGATCGATTCCTCCCCGCAGGAAATCGACGAGCTCGAGCGCATCGTCCGCCGCATGGAGATTGAAGAGCTCGCGCTGAAGAAGGAATCGGACGCTGCTTCTCAAGACCGCCTGGCCACCCTGCAAGGTGAGCTTGCGGACCAGCGCGAGAAGCTCGGCGAGCTCAAGGCCCGCTGGGCTAATGAGAAGAAGGCCATCGATGATGTGCAAAACATCAAGGAAGAACTCGATGACCTGCGCCGACAAACAGAAATCGCCGAGCGTGATGGCGACCTCGCACTCGCCTCTGAGATTAACTACGGCAAGATTCCGCCGCTGGAAAAGGATCTTGCGGCCGCCGAAGTTAAGGCCACCGAGCAGCGCAATACCATGCTCGATGAGGAAGTAAGCCCAGACACCATCGCTGAGGTCGTCTCCGCTTGGACCGGCATTCCGGCCGGCAAGATGCTGCAGGGCGAGACAGAAAAGCTGCTCAATATGGAATCCGTGCTGGGCAAGCGCGTGGTGGGACAGAAGGAAGCCGTTACCGCGGTATCGGATGCTGTGCGCCGTTCCCGTGCGGGAGTGGCCGATCCGAACCGCCCCACCGGTTCTTTCCTCTTCCTCGGTCCTACCGGCGTGGGCAAGACCGAGCTTGCGAAGGCCCTGGCGGACTTCCTCTTCGACGATGAATCCGCGATGGTTCGCATCGATATGTCCGAGTACGGGGAGAAGCACTCCGTTTCCCGCCTCGTTGGTGCTCCTCCGGGATACGTCGGCCATGAGGCCGGCGGACAGCTCACCGAGGCCGTGCGCCGTCGCCCCTACACGCTCGTGCTTTTCGACGAGGTAGAAAAGGCCCACCCCGATGTCTTCGACGTCCTCCTACAGGTCTTGGATGAGGGACGGCTTACCGACGGCCAGGGACGCACCGTCGACTTCCGCAATACCGTCATCATCTTGACCTCCAACTTGGGCGCCGGCGGCACCCGGGAAGAAACCATGGATGCGGTGAAGAAGGCCTTCAAGCCTGAATTCATCAACCGTCTCGATGACGTGGTCATGTTTGAGCCCCTTTCTGAGGAGCTCCTACGCGGCATTGTCGATATCCAGCTGCGTGGCTTGGCCGAGCGCCTCGACGCCCGCCGCCTGACCTTGCAAGTCTCGGATTCTGCCAAGTCCTGGCTGGCCGAGCGCGGCTACGACCCAGCCTATGGTGCCCGCCCGCTGCGCCGTACCATCCAGCAGGCCATTGGTGACAAGCTCGCCAAGAAGCTGTTGGCCGGCGATATCGTCGATGGCGACACTGTCCACGTGGACGTCGCAGATGGCGGTGCCGAGCTAGACATCGCCGCCCGCTAGTCGGCCGCGTACCGCCCGCCGCGCCAAATCCTGCTCATGCCCCTAGACTCGGGGCATGAGCATTTTGGTCTCCCCACAAGAACTCCGCGAATCCATTTATCACGGCGAACGATTTACCCTCTTGGCCACCCACTGGCAGCCACAGCTGCGTCAGAGCTATAACCAGTTCACTTCCTTGCATATTCCTACGGCACTGTTTAGCGATACCGCTAATTCCTTCGCCGGTCTCCCCGGTTCACAGGTAGGCCGCAACCCGCTGCCGGATCCGGATAAGCTGCAGGAGCACTTCCGCCAGTGGGGAATCCGTGAGGACCGCCCCGTCGTGGTCTATGACGAGGGGCGCGGCCTATTCGCCGGCCGCGCGTGGTGGACCTTGCGCTGGGCCGGCTTGGACAACGTCCGCATCCTCGACGGCGGCTTGGCCAATTGGCGCCACCTGGGCTATACGACGCTGACCGGCCCCGGCAACTTCGCCGTGGGCGCCAGCGCCACGGTAAACCCCGGCCAGATGCCGGTGGCCACCATCGATGACGTGCGCAGTCACGATGGCCTGCTCATCGATACCCGCACCCGCAACCGCTTTGCCGGCCGCCGCGAAAACCTCGACCTTAAGGCCGGTCATATCCCCGGCGCCGTCAATGTGCCGGAGCGCCTCTTCCACAACGACGGCCTGCGCACCTGGAAGTCTGCGGGTGAAATCCGCGAAGTTCTTTTCGACGCCGGACTAACCCCCGACAATGTCCAAGGCGCCATCATCTACTCCGGCTCTGGCAACCACTCCGCCCTCGCCCTCGCCGCCATGCACGACGCCGGCTTCACCGGCCTGCGCCACTATGTCGGCGGCTGGTCGCAGTGGTCCGCTAACCCTAAGAACCCTGTCGAGCGCGGCGACCGCCTTACCGTCAACGGCTAATCGCCCACGCTCACCCCTCGCCCTCAGCCTCCCGCCTCCGCGCGCCGAGCGCTGAGGGCTTGTTTGTTCCTACTACTATCGTGGGGTGATGGCTTTTCTAATCCTTGCTTTGGCGCTACTTCTCGGCATTGTGGGCGGTGCCTTGCTGCTTTACGACGGCAAACAGCGCACCTCCGCCCCTACACTCTCCGCCGACACGGACCCGACGCCCGCTGACGCCACGCCTGCAGACACCGCGCCCGCGGACACCACCCCCGCAGACGCCGCGCCTGTCGACGCCGCTTCCCCCGAGCCTGAGTCCAGGACCGAGTCCACCGAGTCCCCCGAGCCTGCTTCTTCCGATACCGCTCCCGTTGACTCGACCTCTAGCGATGCCCCCGCTGTCGACCCAGCCCACCTAGCGTCTTCGCCAGCTGCCCCAGCTCCCGAGTCCCATGCCGAAGCCGCACCAGAGTCCGCACCGGAGTCTGAAACCCAGCAAGACCCTGAGCCAACCCCTGAGCGCGGACCAGACCAGGAGCCGAGCAACGAGCCGAAGCACGAGCGAAGCCACAATCCGAGCCAGGAGACCGCGAGCGAGAACTGCGCGCCCTCCAAGCCGCACACCCGCCATCGGCCGATTCTGCCGGGAACGTTGCGTCGCGAGCGCCGCAGTTGGGCAGAAGCAAAAGGCTTCGAATTTATGAAGTCCGATCCTTACCTCGTAGATGAATGGACGAGGGGAGTGGCCTCTACCGGTGCGGCGCCAAAAGACATTGTCGCGGGAAACGTGTATGGCCACGAGATGCTGTTGATGGATATTGATGGCGTCAACGTCATGGCGATGCGCACCGGAGCGGCCTCAGACATGGTGGTGGACTTCCGTCGCTTCGACCGCGAAGACACGAAGGCCTCCGAGGATCTGCATTTAGCCATGACTCTTGAGGGGTTTGATGTGTATTCCTCGGATAGTGCTGTTACCGAGCGCATGGTAGACGAGCGTGTTCACGTCGCCCTGCAGCAAATGCCCGAAGCGGTCACCGCACTGTGGATGGAAACTGAGTGGGTGCTAGCACAGACTACAAAGCAGGCGCGCTCCGCGGAATGGGAAGCGATGCTACCGCCGCTTGCGTTATTGGCAGACGCCGCCCGTGTCTTGCCACCGCGCTCCTCGGCCACCCACGTGGTGCGACTAGAGGAATTGGATCCAGCTCGCGAGATTCCCGCCCAGCCCATCGCGGAAGCTGTCGGCGGTGCGCCGGCTGCCGGTGCACCCGTGTTTGAGCGTCCCGTCATCCAGCGGCCGGAAGAGCCTTTGCACATGCCGTCCCGGGCGTACTCCGAAACTCGCGGCCCGGTCGAACACAGCGCGCTAGGCGGCGACGAAGTAGACGCTATTGCCGACGGCCGCGAGCGCCCCACCCCCGATTCTCATACCGCCCGCCTGCCGCGCCAGCAGTTCCGCGCTGCCTCCATCTTTGACGGCCCCTCCGACGATTCCACTAGTGGGCCCGCCCCCGGCGCGGCCGATTCCCGTGCAGCCGAGGAATCGGACCCGCGCCGGGAAGAGTAGCCTAGAGACCGATACTGGAGGCCTGCCACCACGCGCGAACCGCCGCGCACGAACCACGACAAGGAGCAGATGACTGTGGATTCTCACAACACCAATGCGCACACCGCGAATGCCCAGAACCTGGATGCCGAGAAGAAGGCCCGCCTTGCCGAGCTAGTCAAGGAACTGGCCGTAGTCCACGGCAAGGTGACCCTGTCCTCGGGCAAGGAAGCTAACTACTACGTGGATCTGCGCCGCGCTACCTTGCACCACGAGGCCTCCCGCCTCATCGGTGCGCTGCTTCGCGAGTTGACCGCCGATTGGGATTTCGCGGCCGTCGGTGGCCTAACGCTCGGCGCTGACCCTGTTGCTACTTCCATCATGCATGCCGACGGCCGCGATATCGACGCCTTCGTCGTGCGCAAAGAAGCCAAGAAGCACGGCATGCAGCGCCGCATCGAGGGCACGGACGTGGAAGGAAAGAAGGTCCTTGTCGTAGAAGACACCACGACCACCGGTAACTCCCCGCTGACCGCCGTGGCTGCGCTGCGCGAGGCTGGCGCCGAGGTCGTTGGCGTGGCGACCGTCGTAGACCGCGAGACTGGTGCCGGCGACGTCATCGCCGCAGAAGGCCTTGAATACCGCTCCCTGTTGGGCCTGGGCGACCTTGACCTTGCCTAACGCAGACGAGGCCAAGGGCCCGACCGAGTGGAACGAGGGCCGCCATGGCGTAGGACCGTGGGAAGGTCCGCTGCCGCAAGGGCCAGAGGCCGAGAAATACGACCCAGAGCTGCTCGCTGAAGGCGACCGTCGCAACGTCGTCGATGCCTACCGCTACTGGAGCAGGGAAGCGATCAAAAAGGACATCGATAAGCGCCGGCATAGCCTGCACATCGCTATCGAGAACTTTGAAAACGATGCCAATATTGGCACCGTCGTGCGTACCGCCAACGCATTCGCCGTCGATACAGTGCACATCGTCGGCCGCCGGCGGTGGAATCGGCGTGGGGCAATGGTGACGGATAGGTACCAGCACTTGATGCACCATGAGAGCGTCGAGAAGCTTATTGCGTGGGCGGCCGAGGAGGGGCTGACCGTCGTCGCCATCGACAACACCCCCGGTTGCGTGCCCCTGGAAACGGCCGAGCTGCCCGAGCGCAGCCTTCTACTTTTCGGCCAGGAAGGTCCCGGCGTGACACAAGCGGCCCAGGACGCCGCCGTGATGACCTGCTCCATCGCCCAGTTCGGCTCCACCCGTTCCATCAACGCAGGCGTCGCGGCCGGAATCGCCATGCACACCTGGATTCGCCAGCACGCTGATCTGGCCGATTCTTGGTAGGAAGATCGTTACACTAGCTATATCCACCCGCGTAACTGGAGTGATAGAGGAATCGTGGAAGAAAAATGGGCCCACCGCGCCGAACTCGCAGAAGCCGCCATCAATGAGCGCCACGCGCACCCTGTGTGGGGCCTGCCGCGCACCAATCTTGCGGTGGTGAGCTGGCCGCCTACCACGAAAGAAAAACTCTTCATCCATTGGCACTATTGGTGGCAGGCCCATTATTTGGATTGCCTCGTTGATGCGGCGCTGCGCAATAACACCAAGGTGCGCCGACAGCGCATCTTCGACACCATGCGGGGGATTCGTATCCGCAACCTGACGCAGCTGACGAAGAATAAATACTACGATGACAAGGGGTGGCTCGCCTTGGCCTTCGGCCGCGTGGAGGAGCTAAAGAAGGCGAAGACGCCGAAGCGTTTGGCGGAGCTGCAGCGCAATATCCACGAAGGACTCGATGAATCGCTCGGCGTGCTGCCGTGGCGCCTCGGCGAGAATTTCATGAACGTGCCCTCCAATGGCCCGGGCGCCATCATGTTGGCGCGGATGGGGCGCATTGAGGAAGCGCGCCACATCATCGACTGGATCTACGATCACCTGCTTGATGACGACGGCTACATCATGGACGGCGTCCGCATGCGCATGGACGGCCCTGAGGTGGTAAAAAACATCCACCCCTACTGCCAAGGCGTGGTCCTAGGTGCGTGCTTGGAAATTGTGCTGGCGCTGCGAGAAAAGGCCGGTATCGGTGATTTGGAGCAAATCGACAGCGTACACGAGGCCGAGCTGGCGTCCGAGATGATGGACTACATTATCCGCATCCGCGGCCTGGTGCAGACCGTGGCTTCGGGCATGGCTACTCCCTCGGGCGTGGTGGACTGGGAGACCGGCGATGGTGACGGTGGCCTGTTTAAAGGCATTTTGATGCGCTATCTTGCCGACGTCGCCGTGCGCCTGCCCGGCGATTCTCCCGCCAACCGCGCCACGAAGAAGCTGGCCGCGCGCATGGTGATGGCCTCGGCCGAATCGGTGTGGGAGCACCGCTTAGAGGTTGATGGTCTGCCGATCTTCGGCTCTGATTGGTTGTCCGATGCGCGCCTGCCGCATAACTACGGCTTCGGCCGGCGCACCATGAGTGAGAAGGTAGGCATCATCCGCGTGGACGAGCGCGATTTATCCGTGCAACTTTCCGGATGGATGCTGATGGAGGCCTGCGCTCGCGTGACGCGACATCTATCTAAATAGTCCGCAGGGGCGGGCCAGTTGTGCGGCGCGCATAGATGGGTTGAAAATGTCACAGAGTTTTTGCGGCAGAAATTCCGTGAAACGGGCATACTTGGGTGCTGGAACGTGTTTGACCACAAACCCACTTTTAAGGATGGAAATTCATGCCAATTGCAACCCCTGAGGTCTATAACGAGATGCTGGATACCGCGAAGAAGAATGGCTTCGCGTTCCCAGCTATCAACTGCACCTCTTCTGAGACCATTAACGCAGCTCTGAAGGGCTTTGCGGAGGCCGAGTCCGACGGCATCATCCAGTTCTCTACCGGCGGCGCAGCCTTCGGTTCCGGCCTGGCACTGAAGGACAAGGTCAAGGGTGCTCAGGCATTGGCCGCATTCGCTCATGAGGCCGCGAAGCACTACGGCGTCAATATCGCGCTGCACACCGACCACTGCCAGAAGGAGGTACTCGATGAGTACGTCCGCCCGTTGCTGGCTATCTCTCAGGAGCGCGTCGACCGCGGCGAGAACCCGCTGTTCCAGTCCCACATGTGGGACGGCTCCGCTATTCCTATCGACGAGAACCTGGTCATCGCACAGGAACTGCTGGAAAAGGCTAAGAACGCTCACGTCATCCTCGAGGCTGAGATTGGCGTCGTCGGTGGCGAAGAGGACGGTGTTCAGGCAAAGGCAGGCGCTAACCTGTACACCTCCCCGGAGGACTTTGAAAAGACCATCGATGCCCTGGGCACCGGTGAGAAGGGCCGCTACATGCTGGCCGCTACCTTCGGCAACGTTCACGGCGTCTACAAGCCAGGCAACGTGAAGCTGCGCCCAGAGGTCCTGCTTGAGGGCCAGAAGGTTGCACAGAAGAAGCTCGGCCTGGGTGAGGACGAGTACGCCTTCGACTTCGTATTCCACGGTGGCTCCGGCTCCGAGAAGGAAAAGATTGAAGAGGCACTTCGCTACGGCGTCATCAAGATGAACGTGGATACCGATACCCAGTATGCCTTTACCAACCCGGTTGCTCGCCACATGATGGAAAACTACGATGGCGTCTTCAAGATTGACGGCGAGGTTGGCAACAAGAAGGTTTATGACCCACGCTCCTACCTGAAGAAGGCAGAGCAGGGCATGTCCGAGCGCGTCATCGAGTCTTGCCAGGACCTGCACTCTGTGGGCAAGTCCCTCTCCAAGTAAAGTTTCTAAGCTGCGGCAGCCCCTTAAGTAGGCACGCCGAACTGGCCGCTTCCCCCGCGTGGGAGGCGGCTTTTTCATGTCTTCGGCCAGGGTCGGGATTTCGCGGGCGGCGCTGGCG
>NZ_JAKRDU010000021.1:0-22311 GCF_022347325.1 Corynebacterium nasorum | reverse complement strand
CATGCAACTCAACCGCCGACCCCGCAAAACCCTGGGCTTTCAAACACCAGCCGAGAAAATGGCCGCACTGATAAACTCAACCGAAACATAGGAAGTGTTTCCACGACCACTAGAATCTGCCGCGTACTGCAAAACGACTACTCCCCACTCTCAGGCAAATATCCGCTTGAGAGTGGGGAGTACTTGTGTCCCCGACAGGGATCGAACCTGCGACCTTCGGTACCGGAAACCGATGCTCTAATCCGCTGAGCTACGGAGACATCGCTGGGAAAATTCCCAACGATGTGATTTTAGCGCATGGGGTAGTGGGGGACTAAATCAACCCTGGGGCGTCGGTGGTAGCGACTTCACCGGTACGCAGGTAATGCACGCCGATGTCGTCGACAACCTTATTCCCAGAGGCAAAGTGCGCATGGCCGGGACCATGGACGGTGACTACGTGGGACTGCATCGGCTTGGAGAGGCTCGTGTGGTACTGGTACGGCGTTTGTGGATCGCCCGTCGCCTGAATTTGGAGGGGCTTGGTGGCCAGCTTAGAGCCGTCGAGAGGCGCCTGGCCCGTGACCGGTGCGCGGCCACCACAGCCCGCGCCGGAACCGTACAGGGAGTTGATGAGGGTGAAGGGATCAGTGCTGACGAAGTTGGCCCATAGATAACTCGGATACAGCAGCGGATTGCCGGGCACGGTGTTTTCATTACAGACGATGAGGTTTTGCATATTCATTGCTTGAGCGACGGACTCTTGATGTTTTCGCAGTGCCTCTGGGTCGGACTGCTCGGCATCCATAGGCTCGCTGCCATTTAAGTGCTTAGCAAAGGCATCCCACTGTGCAGGAACCGGCACGAGGAGGCGCGTCATGCCCAAAAGCGGGGAGGACACTTGCACAGCATTGGGCTGCTGAATCTTCTGGCTGAGAAACTCTGCCTGCACCCGCAGCGGGCCGGTAGCGGTCATGATGTCCGCGCCGGGCTGGCCGGCAAACTCGAGCCCTGGTGGGAGGTCACCGATCTTGGCATTCGGTGGCAAAACAGTAGGGCGTACACCTGCCTCGCGGGCTACCTTCTGTGACCACTTTTCGTAGACCTGCAGCGGGGTGGTGCCGAGGTGGTACTTGGCGTCATTTTTGGCAATGAACCCGAAGAGATCGTGCAGTCCCTTTTCATAGCCGCGCTGTTGCGAAGCAAAGATGCCATTCCACGCCAGTTTGGGGCTCATACCCGAATCTAGCAAGACCTTGCCGGTGTGCTCTGGATACTTGGTGGCGTAGGCGGAGCCGAGGTAAGTGCCATAAGAGGTGCCGGCGATGTCAATTTTTTCTTCACCCAAGGCGCGGCGCACCATTTCCCAATCCTGCAGGGTATTCGCAGTGGTCAGTGAGTTGGTATAGCCCGGAGTGTTCTTTTCGCAGGCATCGCGGGTGAGCTTTCCTACCTGGAGGCTTCCTTGGAGCGGATTGCTGGTGGCCGTGGCATCACACTTGACCGGGGTAGAGCCGGGCAGGCCACGCGGTTGTACCCCGATGGTGTCCCACTCATCGCGCACGGCCTGTGGCCACGGAATAGCGGTATTGCCGGCCCATTCATAGGCATCGCCACTTGGGCCACCAGGGTTGGTAAACAACGCGCCACGGCGGGCGCCTGGGTTGGCGGCGGGAACGCGCACGAAGCCGACACTAATGGTGCCGGCTTGTGGGTTGTCGTAGTACGTAGGGACCTCGATGCGGCCACACTCGGCGCTGTCGATGTCCACCTGCTCTGGGCAGTCTTCCCAGGCAATGGCGGGCTTGGTGTCTTGTGGCGCGGCCGTGGCAATCGGTGCAGTAACACCAATCGTGACCGCAGCAGCACCGAGCGTGGCCGCAAACTTAGAAGAAAAAGAAAGCATAGGTTAGGTCTCCAGAATAAAAAATAATTGGTAGACCTAGCCTATGCTTTTTTGATGCTTTTGGCATCATATTCACAGTAGGTGGGTGCCCTCACCGGCCGGGGCGAGGGCTATGCACCTACTTGACGATGAGGACGATGAGGTCACGCGGGCCGTGTACGCCCTCGACACGAGTGAGCTCGATATCAGAGGTAGCGGACGGGCCAGAGATCCACGTCGCTGGCTTCTCCGGGTTCATGCGGGAGATGACCTCGGGGATGCCGTAGACGATCTCATCCTGGTGAACGATGCACAGGTGGCGATCCGGAACCAGGGTGAGCGCGCGACGGCCGCAGCGCTCATCAGACTCGAGCACGATGGTGCCGGTCTGGGCGGAGGTGACGTGAGACAAGGTGACAACGGCGTCGGTCTCATTGAGGGTGCGTGGATCGACAGTCTTATCGTCCGGCTTAGCATCGAAGCCCTCGAAGAGGCTAGCGTCCATGCCCTCGGCATAGCGGATGTCGTTGCACTCGCGATCCTTAAGGATCTTGGCGATGGCCTGCTTCAGCTCGCCTTCCTCGGTGACGTGCACCTCGGCCTTGTAGTCCTCGAGTCGGTCAATGAGCATATCGCGCAGTTCGTCCGCGTTCAGGGTGCCTTCGTGCTGGTAGTCGCGCGGGGCGTCAACGTGGTCGGGAAGACCAGCCTGCTTCTGAGCGGAGCGGATGCGGTTTAGAATTTCCTGCTTTGCGTTCACTTCTTGGACTCCTCACGGGCCTCGGCAAGAAGTTCCTTGCCTTCTTCGGACTCGAACCACTGGCGGAAGGATTTCTTTGGTGGAACCGCGGTATCGCGGCCTTCAGACCAACCGGACATAAACAGTGGCAGGGATTCGATGGTCTTGTTGGTGCCACCCAGAATGCGGCCCAGGGCGACCATGTGGGTTGCCTTGTTCCACAGCTTCGGGTTGCTCCACAGCAGCTGGATGGTCTTGAAGAGCTTCGGCTCGATTGGTGGGGTGGCGTGGGTGACCTTCTGGTGACGGTTTTCCAAAATGACGTCAGAAAGCGGAATCTTAACCGGGCAAACCTCGTCGCAGCGGCCACACAGCGAGCAAGCATAAGGCAGGCTGGCGGAAGGATCGTTGTGGTCCTTCATGCCGGTGAGCTGCGGCGTCAGGGAAATACCAATTGGGCCAGGGTAGACCGAGCCGTAGGCGTGGCCGCCGGCGCGCTCGTAGACCGGGCAAACATTCAGGCAGGCCGAGCAACGGATGCACTTGAGGGCCTGGTGGCCAATCGGGGAAGACAGGGCCGCGGTACGGCCGTTATCCAGCAGCACCAAGTGGAAGTTCTGCGGGCCATCGCCTTCAGTAACGCCGGACCACATGGAGGTGTATGGGTTCATACGCTCCGCGGTGGAAGAACGCGGCAGCAGCTGGAGGAAGACTTCCAGGTCCTGGAAGGTAGGAACCAGCTTTTCAATGCCCATGACGGTAATGAGGGTCTCCGGCAGGGTCAGGCACATTCGGCCATTGCCCTCGGACTCCACGATGTTGATGGTGCCGGTTTCTGCTACGCCGAAGTTGGCGCCAGAGATGGCAACCTTGGCCTTCATGAACTGCTCGCGCAGGAACTGGCGGGATGCCTCTGCCAGCTCGGCCGGCTCTGCCTGCAGGGAGTCATCGGTGTTCGGCATCTTGTTGACGAAGATATCGCGAATCTCCGCGCGGTTGCGGTGGATAGCCGGAACCAGAATGTGGGATGGCTTATCTTCACCCAGCTGCACGATGAGCTCCGCGAGGTCGGTCTCGCGAGCGTTGATGCCGGCCGCCTCTAGGTGCTCGTTCATGCCGATTTCCTGCGTGGCCATGGACTTAACCTTGACCACATCGGTCTCGCCGGTGGCGCGAATCAGACCCTCGATGATCTGGTTAGCTTCCTTGGCATCGCGTGCCCAGTGGACAGTGCCACCGCGCGCCTTAACTGCCTCTTCGAACTGCTCGAGCAGTTCTGGCATGCGGGCGGCGACATCTTCCTTAATTGCGGAACCAGCGGCGCGCAGCTCCTGCCAATCATCCAGCTCTTCTACAGCGCCAGAGCGCTTCTCACGAATGGAGGTAGTGGCATGCTGCAGGTTGTGGCGCTGGGTGGCGTTGTTTAGGCCAACGTGTGCGAGGGGAACAAAGGCCTTGCTGCCGCGCAGGTTACCGTAGCCTTCCGGCGCACGCGGTGGGGTGGTATCGAGGAAAGAGGTCATTAGAGCATCGTCTCCTTGGAGTAGGCGGCGGAGGTAGGAGTCCATGGGTGCTCCTTGGTGGAAGCCAAGATCTCAGCCATGTGAACGGCGCGGACACCGGAACGCTGGCGGCTCAGGGCACCACCGATGTTCATCAGGCAGGAGGAGTCACCGCCGGTGACGAATTCTGCTTCGGTCTCCTTAACGTGGCGGGTCTTATCCGTGACCATCGCGCGGGATACTTCCGCATTCTTGATTGCGAAGGTACCGCCGAAGCCACAGCATTCTTCCTTATTAGGAAGGGTGACCAGGTCGATGCCCTCTACTTCTTGGAGCAGCTGCAGCGGGCGGTCGCCCAGTTTCAGGAAGCGCAAGCCGTGGCAGGAGGGGTGGTAGGTCACGCGGTGCGGGAAGAATGCGCCCACATTGGTCACGCCGGCAACGTCGACCAAGAATTCGGGTAGATCCAGGGTCTTTTGGGTGGTCTTGCGGGCGCCGTCGACGTCGGCGGAGTTGCCGAAACGGTCGGCGATGCGCTCGTGCTGTTCACGAACAGCGCCCACGCAGGAACCGGAGGCCGCAACTACGTAGTCAATAGAGGGATCTGCGAAGGCATCCGCATAAGAGCGGATCATGCCCAACGTTTCCTTTTGGTAGCCGGTATTGATGTGCATCTGGCCGCAGCAGGTCTGTTCTTCCGGGAAGACCACCTCGTGGCCCAAGCGGGAGAGAACCAGTGCCGTTGCCTTTTGTACGTCCGGGAAAAGGGCGTCACCAATGCAAGTGGAAAATAGCGCAATGCGCATACGGTGCTCCTCGTTGATTTTTGACATGGGGTAGCCACAACCTTACTCCCTTTAAGCAGTACGTGCGTAATGCGTCTCCTCGTTGACCAGCGATTATTTTGCAATATTAGTGTTGCAGAAAGTGTTTATCAGCCGTTTGTGCAGTAAAGGGGAGTTTTAGGGCCCGGCCCTTTTCACACTTGACTTTTCAGTCCACTAGAATCGTGCGACATGACACCAGCTGATTTGGCCACACTGATTAAAGAAACTGCCACCAAGGTCATGGAAAGCCATGGCCTTGACTCCTCCGTCTTGCCGGAAACGGTAAACGTCGAACGCCCTCGCAATCCTGAACACGGCGATTATGCCACCAATGTGGCACTGCAGGTGGCCAAAAAGGCCGGAGCTAACCCGCGCGAGTTGGGTGGCTGGCTAGCAGAGTCCCTAGCGGAAAATGACGCCATTGCGGAGGCCGACATCGCCGGGCCTGGTTTCATTAATATTCGCCTCGGTGCCGATGCCCAGGGGGAGATCGTCGCGCAGATTCTCCGCACCGGAAAGAATTATGGCTCTAATGATTCCTTTGCGGGCAAGAAGGTCAATCTAGAATTCGTCTCCGCTAACCCCACCGGTCCGATCCACCTCGGTGGTACTCGTTGGGCCGCAGTCGGAGATTCCTTGGGTCGCGTGCTGGAGGCATCCGGCGCGGAGGTTACCCGCGAGTATTACTTCAATGACCATGGCGGCCAGATTGACCGTTTCTCCCGCTCCCTCGTGGCAGCTGCGAAGGGCGAGCCAACTCCGGAGGATGGCTACGGCGGAGCCTATATCCAAGACATCGCTGCGGCCGTGGTGGAGAAGAATCCATCCGCCCTGGAGGGCAGCGATGAAGAAGTGCAGGAAGCCTTCCGCGCAGATGGCGTAGAGATGATGTTTGCGCAGATTAAGCAATCTCTGCATGAGTTTGGCGTGGACTTTGATGTCTACTTTCACGAGAACTCCCTCTTTGAGTCCGGTGCGGTCGACGCTGCGCTGGACAAGCTCAAGGCTGAAGGCAATATGTATGAGGCCGAGAATGCGTGGTGGCTCAAATCCACCGACTACGGTGATTCGAAAGACCGCGTGGTGGTTAAGTCTGATGGCAATGCGGCCTATATCGCAGGCGATATCGCATACGTGGCTGATAAGTTCGACCGCGGCCATGATCTGAATATCTACATGCTGGGTGCGGACCACCACGGCTATGTGCCGCGCTTGAAAGCGGCAGCTGCCGCCTTGGGCTACGATGCCGATGCTGTCGAGGTACTAATTGGCCAGCTAGTCAACCTTTTGCGCGATGGCAAGCCGGTGCGCATGTCCAAGCGTGCGGGCACAGTTATCACCATGGAGGACCTCGTGGCCGCCATCGGCGTGGACGCCTCCCGTTACTCCCTGGTGCGATCCTCTGTGGACCAGAGCATCGATATTGACCTCGGCCTGTGGGAATCCCAGTCCTCCGATAACCCCGTCTACTACGTGCAGTACGGCCACGCCCGCCTGTGCTCTATCGGCCGCAAGGCAGCCGAGCTGGGTGTCGATGCCGAAGGTGCGGACCTTTCCCTGCTTACACACGAACGCGAGGGAGATCTCATCCGTACGCTGGGTGAATTCCCGGCCGTAGTGGAAGAGGCAGCGCAGTTGCGCGAACCGCACCGCATTGCCCGCTACGCCGAAGACCTCGCTGCGGTATTCCACCGTTTCTATGACTCTTGCCAGGTCCTGCCCAAGGCCGGCGAGGAGAAGGCTCCTATCCATGGTGCCCGCCTGGCATTGGCACAGGCAGCCCGCGTGGTCCTGGCTAATGCTTTGACCATGGTGGGCGTAAGCACCCCGGAGAAGATGTAAATGGCGGATTTTAATGAGTTGCCCGCCCATGTCTGGCCGCGCAATGCGCAGCGCGAGGAAGACGGCGTAGTTACCATCGCTGGCGTTCCGCTGCCGGACTTGGCGGAGGAGTTCCACACCCCGCTCTACGTTTTCGACGAAGATGACTTCCGGTCCCGCTGCCAAGACATGGCGCGTGCCTTTGGCGGCCCGGAGCATGTGCACTATGCCTCCAAGGCATTCATTTCCAAAAAGATCGTGAATTGGGTCAATGAGGAAGGCCTGTGCTTGGACGCGGCCTCTCTCAACGAGCTCAAGATTGCACTGGCGGCAGAATTCCCGGCCGAGCGCATTACCACGCATGGCAATAATAAGGACGAAGAGTACCTGCGGCTGTGTGTAGATGCCGGCGTGGGTCACGTCGTTATCGATAATGAGCACGAACTCGAAGAACTCAATCGCATCGCTGGGGAAGCGGGCAAGGTGCAGCCGGTCATGATCCGCGTCAAGCCGGGCGTGGATGCGCATACGCATGAATTCATCGCTACAGCGCATGAGGATCAAAAGTTCGGCATTTCGCTAGCCACCGGTGCGGCCTTCGCCGCGGCCAAGCGATGTTTGGAGGCAGAGAACCTGCACTTGAGCGGCCTGCACTGCCATGTGGGCTCCCAGGTATTCAACGCGGAAGGCTTCAAGCTTGCCGCTGAGCGCGTAATGGGCCTGTACCGTCAGATCTACACCGAACTGAACGTGACATTGGAAGAGCTCGATTTGGGCGGTGGCTTCGGCATTCCCTATATGCCCTATGAGGAGGCACTGGATATCGAGCGCGTGGCCAGCGATATGCTCGGTGCGGTCAAGCACACCGCAGAGGAGTTGGGCATCGAGGCTCCCTTCCTCCTAGTTGAGCCTGGTCGCTCCTTGGTCGCTGGCTCTGCGGTGACCGTCTACCGCGTGGGTACCGTCAAGGATGTAGAAACCGGCAAGTCCGATCTGCCGCTGCGGCGCTATATCTCAGTCGACGGCGGAATGTCAGACAATATTCGCCCGGCGCTCTACGGTTCGGCGTATGACGTGCGCGTGGTCAACCGCTTCAGTGATGGGGAAGAGGTTCCCTCCCGCGTGGTGGGTTTCCACTGCGAATCCGGAGATATCCTCCTTGAGGATGGCGAGCTACCCAATGATATCCAGCCGGGAGACTTGATTGCCTTTGCAGCTACCGGCGGCTACCAGTACATGATGTCCTCGCGCTATAACGGTGCGGTGCGCCCCGCGGTCGTCGCAACGCGCGTGGGACATACCAAGCCAATGCTGCGGCGCGAGACCATCGAGGATCTTCTCGCCCTCGAGGTCGACTAGCCGGCGCCCGCAGCCCCGCCACAAGGTCTAATTTAATTCAGGCCTTGTGGCGGGGCTTTTTCTATCTAGGAGTCTATTTAGGGCGAAAGTAGACAGCTTGTTCTGTATAGTGTCCTGTATCCGCACTGAGCGGGAACGACACGTTAACCCCAACTTCAATATGGAGACGGACTATGGCTGCACCGACTAGTGAGCTTCAGGCACAAAAGCATTCCGGCAAAGGCGAAGGCGAGACCGTTGGTATCGCGCTGCTGGGCTTCGGCACCGTTGGCGCTGAGGTCTTCCGCCTGCTGGGAGAAAATGCTGATGCCTTTGCTCACCGCATTGGCGGCCCAGCCGAGATTCGCGGCATCGCCATCCACAATAAGAATAAGCTGCGCCCAGGGGTACCCCAGGAGCTATTGACCGATGATGCCAAGGCACTTGTCGCCCGCGACGATATCGACCTTGTAGTTGAGGTTATCGGCGGCATTGATTTTCCGCGCGAGCTGGTCCTCGCCGCGCTCAATTCCGGCAAATCCGTGGTTACCGCCAATAAGGCGCTGGTGGCCGCGCATGCGGATGAGTTGGCAGAAGCCGCTGACCGTGCCGGCGTGGACCTTTATTTTGAGGCTGCCGTGGCCGCCGCTATCCCGGTGGTGGGCATGTTGCGCCGCTCCTTGGCCGGCGATCAGGTAGAGCGCATCTCCGGCATTGTCAACGGCACCACCAACTTCATCTTGGATGCCATGGAGTCCACGGGTGCCTCTTATGATGAGGCACTGGCCGAGGCCACCCGCCTAGGCTACGCCGAGGCTGATCCTACCGCGGATGTTGAGGGCCACGACGCCGCCTCCAAGGCCGCTATTATGGCATCTTTGGGCTTTCACACCCGCGTGAAGTTTGAAGACGTGCACTGCGAGGGCATTACCAAGGTCACGGCCGCGGATATCGCGGCGGCTAATGACGCTGGTTATTCCATCAAGCTATTGGCCATCTGCGAGCGCCTCCAGCGAGAGGACGGCTCCGAAGCCGTCAACGCGCGCGTCCACCCCACTTTGGTGCCCAAGGAGCACCCGCTGGCCTCTGTCAGCGAGTCCTATAACGCCATCTTCGTCGAGGCCGAGGCCGCAGGTTCCCTGATGTTCTACGGCAATGGCGCAGGTGGCAATCCTACGGCTTCTGCCGTGCTTGGCGACGTCGTCGGTGCAGCCCGCAATATCGTCCACGGCGGCCGCGCACCGGGTGAAAATACCTACGCCAATCTTCCTATCGCCGACTTTGGTGAGGTGGAAACCCGCTATCACATCGATATGGAGGTCCAAGACCGCACCGGTGTGCTCGCGGCCATCTCTGCGGTTTTTGCCAATAATGGCGTATCCCTGCGCACGGTACGCCAAGAGGACAGCGAAGATACTGCTCGCCTCATCGTGGTCACCCATGCTGCCAAGGAAGCCACCCTGGACAAGATCGTGGCTGACTTGGATGAGCTAGATGAGGTCAAGGCCGTCCATTCCGTAATCCGCCTCGGCAGCTAGCCCGACGCAATAGACTAAATAGCTATGAGTATCGAAGTTGAAGTCGGCACCAAAGCAATCGTGACCGTTCCCGCTTCTACGGCGAATCTTGGCCCCGGTTACGACACCTTGGGCATGGCGCTAAGCCTTTATGACACCGTCGAGGTAGAGGTCACCACCTCTGGGCTGGAGGTAGAGATTTTTGGTGAGGGCGCAGAAGACCTGCCGCGCGATGGCTCCCACCTAGTGGTTAAGGCGATTCGCTCCGCGCTTTCGGCGGCCGATGCGACCGTGCCTGGACTGCGGGTGGTTTCGCATAATAATATTCCGCAGTCGCGTGGCTTAGGCTCTTCCGCCTCTGCCGCTGTGGCGGGCGTGGCCGCTGGCAATGCGCTGGCAGGAAGCCCCCTTACACAAGAGCAGGTGGTGCAGCTTTCTTCCGCTTTTGAAGGACACCCCGATAATGCGGCCGCCTCCGTGCTGGGTGATGCCGTGGTGTCGTGGACCAATGTCCCCGTCGATGGTCACTCCTTGCCGGACTATCGCGCCGCTTCCATCAAGGTGCATAAAGATATACGTGCCACCGCCTTAGTGCCGGATTTCCATGCTTCTACCCAGGCGGTGCGTCGCGTCTTGCCGTCGCACGTGACGCATTCGGATGCGGCGTTTAACGTCTCGCGCACCGCGGTGCAAGTGGCTGCATTGCAAAACTATCCGGACCTTTTGTGGGAAGGCACCCGCGATCGCCTGCACCAGCCGTACCGAGCGGATGTGCTTCCTGTGACCGCGGAGTGGGTTAACCGTCTGCGCAACCGAGGATACGCAGCTTATCTCTCCGGCGCCGGCCCGACCGTAATGGTGCTGCACACCGAGGACATCGATGAGAGCATTCTTGCCGACGCCCGCGAGCAAAACCTCCGCGTCCTCGACCTCGCCGTCGCCGGCCCAGTCAGCGTGGAGCTTACGCAGGCTTAATTTCCAGCCTACATACGTTGTGAGGCTGGCGCGGCACCAGGTTAATGGTGGTGCTTTCATCGGTAGTTTCTTGCAGGAAGCCAGCGTGTACCGCGCAGAGGAACGGTGAAGGCTTAAGCCCTGAAGACACAAAAGGGCAGGCGCGGAGCTCAATATCGGTAGAGTCCGGCTGCATGGCGGGGTCAAAGCCCATATCGCGCAGCGTGGAAAAGAGCGTATCGAGTGCGCGATCGGAGCCCTCCGCGCCTGCGGCGCGTGCCCAGCGGCGCCCGATCTCGATGGCCTTGGCTGACGCGGCGTCGTCAAGCTCTTCCTTGCCCGCCAGCATGGTGGTCAGCACTTCTACCAGGGTGATGTATTCCTCTGCCACGGTCTTATTGTCTGGGACGCGGACTTGGAAAATCAGGGAAGGGCGTCCCCGGCCCTTACTTGGGGCGGATAGCACGTTTACAGCTCCGGCGTTGACCAGCTCATCGATGTGGCCGCGGGCGGTGTTGACGTGCATGCCAAGCTCCTCGGCCACGGTGCCGGCTTTGGCGCCATCAGGATGGCGTTTTAAAGCAGTGAGCACCTCGCGCTGCTTTGGCGAGAGGTTGAGGGCCTCGGGGAAGAGCTCGGTGGTGGGCCGGGGTAGTGAGTCAGGCATGGTAGAAAATCCGCCTTGGGGTCTGCATAACAGAGATTCTATTTGGGGTGGACAAAAACGTTTGCTGTAGATATTGCCAAGGATACGGTGCTACCCACCGCAAAACCTAAAGCAGACTCGCGGTCTACCGGTACGGTGGCCTCGTAACCGCCCAGGTCCACGCGCAGCTGAGCGGCTGCGAGGCTGGTGGCCTCGACCGCTAGGACTCGCACAGCCCACTGGTTGCAGGCTTCCGGCACGGCGCCGATGGTGGCCGTATGCGGATCGAATGTCACCGCCACCTCCCGCCCGGGCTGAACAGGTGCGTGTTCTGTCGTTGCCAAAATAGTAATCTCCCCGCAGGCGACCTCCACAGTGGAGGCATCTGTGGCGGTCACCGTTCCTTCAAGGCGGTTAAGCCCCGCGAGTGCCGCAACGAAGCCAGTCGGCGGGGCATCAAGCAGCCGCGCGGTAGCGTCGTGCGCTCGCACCTGTCCGGCTTCCATGACCAGCATGTCCTGCGCCAGGTTCGCAATGTCGAGTGCGTTATGGGTAACGAGCAGGGTGGTCCTATCCTCGCGGGCAGCGTGCAGAAAGTGGCGCCACCTCTCGGCCGATTTCACGTCGACTGCGGCAAGTGGCTCGTCCAGTATGAGAACGGCTGGTCGTGCGGCTAGCGCGCGCACCAGGGCCACGTGGGCGGCCTGGCCGCCGGAGAGGGCTGTTACTGGGACGTCGGCAAGCTCGTGCAATCCTGCTGCCGCGAGAAGCTTCTGCGCACGGGTTCTATCGCGGGTAACCATGGCGACCGCTTGCTGGGCCGTCGAGCGCGGCGGCAAGCCCGGCCGCTGGGTAAGTAAGACGATGCCGGTTGTGTCTGGAGAAACCTCACCGCCGCTCAGGCGTCCAGCAATGCGTCCCATAAAAGTGGTCTTGCCGGAGCCGTTCGGACCCACCACGGCCGTAATGGCTCGTGGAGACAAAGCCGTGCGCACGCCATCGACCGTAACGGATACCGCCTGCGCATTCGTGGGCTGGGTGAGCTCGCGGAGCTTGTCCACGTCCAGTGAATGCAGCTGCTTTGCCTGTGGCTGGTAGCGCCGCCTTCGCAGGGTCGGCAAGCCCGCAAGCGCCAGGCAGACCAAAGCCAGCCCGATAAGCAGGGCGGAGAGCACGTAGGCGCCGTCCGCGTCGACCTCTCGCTCTAAATAGATACCCAGCGGCATCGTGCGGGTAACCCCTGGCTGAGAGCCGGCAAAGGTCAGTGTCGTGCCAAATTCGCCCAATGAGCGCGCGAAGGCCAGCGCCGCGCCGGTAGCTACAGCCGGCGCGATCGAAGGAAGGGTGATCTTGCCGAGTATCTCCCAACGCCCCAGGCCCACGCTCCGCGCAGAAGCGAGGATTTCCTGGTCTAGTTGGCGCAGCGCCGAATCGACCGCTACCACCACAAAGGGCAGTGCCACGAAGGTTTGCGCCACCACGACTCCGGGGAAGGCGAAAGCGAGGTGGATGCCCAGGGCGTCGAGAAGCGGGGCGAGGTAGCCCTTGCGCCCTAAGGCTGCGGTAAGGCCCAAACCGCCGACCACCGGTGGCATAGCCAGAGGAAGGTAGACCAAAAGACGGATAATGGTGCTGCCGCGGCCGAGCTGCTGGACCCATAATGCCAGGCCCAAGCCCAATACGAGTGCGAGCAGCATGGACTGGAAGGCCGCCGCCACGGAGATGAGCAGCATGTCTCGAATCTCTTCGCGGCCAAGGTATTCGCCGATGCGTGCCCACGGCACCCGCAGCCCGAGAGCTACCACGGGAACGATGATGGTAGCTACCGCAATGAGACCAATGAGGCCGATAAGCAGCGGGGCCTTGGGGCGGACAGGCTGAGGGGCGGACATAGACTACTCCGCTGGGCTGAAGCCAAGGTCGCGCCAGGTGGAATCGAAGTCACTGCCCAGTACCTCGAGCACCGCGCGTGCCTGGTCGGGATGAGAGGCGTCCGTGGCAACGGCACCCAAAATCTGGTTGGAGAATTTCTCCGCCCCAGGAATCTCAATCACCTCAACATCATTGCCGGCTGCGGCGGCATCTGTGGAGTAGACCCATCCAGCATCGGCTTCGCCCGAGGCCACCTTTCCCAAAACGTCTGCCACCTGGCGCTCCTGGGAGGAAGGGTGTGCGTCCAGATGCTGGTCATCGATGATTTGGGAGGAAATATCGCCGCAGGGTACTTGCGGATCGCAGAGTACGAAGTGATGGGAGTGGGAGAGATCGTGCACGGAATGGATTCCCGCCGGATTTCCCTTGGGAACCACCATGACCATGACATTGGTGGCGAGCACCTCAGGTGTGGTGACTGTGCCATCCTGGACCGCCTTATCCATGGTCTTCTTAGAAGCTGTGAGGAGAAGATCGGCCGGGGCACCCTCGCGCAGCTTGCTCACCAGATCGGACGAGCCGCCATTTTCAAAGCTTAGATTCACTGCTGGATCGAGCTGGCCCGCGCGCTGGGTAAGTTCTTCATTGATAACGCGGGTGGATGAGGCCGCCAGTACATTGAGCGTGGGATCCGCCGTATCCTGCGGCGAGGTTACTGACGTGTGCGGAGCGCAGGCTGAAACGGCGAATCCCAAGGCAACGAGGAGTGCGGCGATGCATCTTTTCATCTGCGGAGAGCTCCTTTTCGGCTTCTTCGGCGACGGGCTTGACCTACCTAGAATAGCCCTCCGCCGGACAAAGGTTTAGCTCACGCGAGTGAACTTGATGTGGAAGTCGTTTTCTTCTTCCTGGAGGTAGTCGAGCTCGAACTTCTCCTCGCGGGACTCGACTTCTTTGAGCAGCGGAATGGGGTTGTGCGGGGCGATGAGGATCATGGACTCTCCCACGTTAAGGGTGCCCAATGCGCCATGGATGGCACCGTGGCGGACGGCGTGCGGAATTTCTGAGGCGTTGAGGGTGGGGATGGAATGCGGCTTATTGGCGTCGGAAATGGGCAGCTGCATGGCAAGTAGTCCTTTCTGCTGGGGTGCGAGTTTCGCTCTGACCCCAATATTAGTACGATAAAACTCGTGCAAAATAATAGCGTGGCGCATCGCCTTATTTTTCTCGCCTGTGCAGGGGTATCCCTGCTGGTTGGGCTGGGTGCGGGCGCCTCCCTCCTGGGTTTGAACGCCACCCCGGGAGCATCCTTTGCCGCCGACCACGGGCCGCTTATGGTCTTCGGCTTCGTAGGCGAGGCCATCGGCCTCGAACGCGCCGTCGCCGTGCGCACCACGTGGGCCTGGGTGGGGCCTGTATGCCACGTCGCTGGCGTGCTCAGCATTCTCGCCGGCCTACCGCGTGGGGTCGCAGCCATGTTCTTTGCCGCCGGCTTCCTTGTCCTTGGCTGCATCTATGCCACTATCTACCGCCGTCAGGCTAGCCTCGCGATTCTGGTGCAGGCAGTCGGCGTCATTGGGGGAGTAGCCGCCGCTGCCCTCTGGGCCATGGGGCCGGGGTTTGCTACAGCGATGCCGCTGTGCGCACTTTATGCCGTGGCCACCATCATCGGCGAGCGCATGGAATTAGCGCGCGTAACCATGGCCGGCACTCGCGCCGAAAATCATCTCACCCTCTTAGTGCTGGGGCTGGCGGCAGTCAGCGTTATCTATATGCTTTCCCCGGCGGTGGGCTATCGCGCTATGGGGCTGATGTTGATCGCCATCGCCGTGGCGACCGCGCGGGTGGATGTGGCCAAGAACTTGGTGCGCTCACAAGGATTGCCGCGCTATTCGGCGGCATGCATGCTGGCCGGCTACGCCTGGCTCGCGTTCGGCGGGTACTTGTGGCTGATCTATGGCGAGGCCACCGGCTTTGTCTATGATGCCTCGGTGCACACCATTTTCCTGGGCTTTGTCATGTCCATGATTTTCGCGCACGCGCCCATCATCTTCACCTCTGTTATTCGCCGCCGCCTGCCATACCACAAAGTGCTCTACGTACCTGTGGGGCTCTTGCATGGTGGCCTTGCGCTGCGAGTCCTTGCAGATTGTGCCCAGCACACCACAGCGCTCCAAAGCGGCGGGGTGGTTACCATTATTGCGGTAATAGGCTTTCTTGCCTGCGGCATTACCTTGACCAGCAAGGAGGCGCGACGTGCGCATTCATGACATTTCCCTGGCCGCACGCGGCCGTTGGCATACCCTTAGCGCTGCCATTATCGCCGGGTGGATCCTTGTCGGCCTCGGCCTGCTCATCGCTAGCTCCTTGGGCGCACCCGTGGTGTGGTGGGATATCATCCACCCCTTCACAATTGGCGCGCTGACCACGGCGATCATCGTCTTTTCCACCCACTTCACCGAGGCCTTGACTAGGACTGCGGGTGGGGACTACCGGGGCGTCGGCAGTCGCGTGGCACTAGTCCAGATCGGGCTTATCTTGTTGCTCATCGATAGGGCGGGGTATGACTGGGGCCCGCTTGCCGACGTCGCCTCAACCCTCATCATCGCCGCCCTCGCCTGGCATCTGTGGTTCGTCGCGCGGCGCCTACGCGGCTCATTGTCTGGTTCTTTTGCCGTGACCGTGCCCTTTTATATCGCCGCTAGCGTGTTCATGATTGTCTCCGTAGTACTCGTCATCCTCAGCGGCAACAGGGTAGGCGAGTACTCCCTCCTCATCGGCACGCACTCGCGCGGTATGGTCTGGGGATTTGCCTGGCTGACCGTCATCGGCACGGTGGTCACGCTGCTTCCCACGTTGTCTGCCACTGCGATTTCCTCCACCGCCCGTGCAAGATGTACCCGTGCGCTCATCGTGCATTGCGTGGGGCTGGGATGTGCGATGGCACTATACGCGGTAGGCCTCACCCGAGCTGCAGGCGTGGCCCAGCTGCTCGTGGTCTTGGCAGCCCTGCTCATCATCCAGCCGGTACTCGCTACCGTCATGGGGCGCTCACCACGGCTGACCACCGCCACCGTTGCCGTCATCGCCGGCCTGCTGTGGATGCTGGCGTTGTGCGCCGGTGATGCCATCTCCGCAGCCGTCGGAGCCTACCCGCGCACCATCACCTTGGTTGTGCTTCCCGCCTTCCTCGGTGCTGGCCTTTTGCAGCTGGTGACCGGTGTCCTACACCACCTGCTGCCCATACTTACCGGGGCGCGCCCCAATACCGCGGACCGCACCGGTTACGCTCGTCTGCTGCTCATCAACCTGGGCGGACTACTTAGCTTGCTGGATGCTATTGCGGCCGGGCTTATCATGATGGGGATAGGTCTTGCCGCCAATATCTTCGCCGTTGGCCGAGCCCTTTACTTACAGAAAAGACTGGAGAACTAAATGCTGAGCGTTTCTTCCTCACAACCCGCGGACAAGCCCGCCTCCAAGGACTCATCTTGGGCTTCGTGGCTACTCATCGGTATCGCGTTAGCGGCAGTTATCGCACTCGCGGTGGTCAATTCCACCGGCAAGAGCTCTCAGTCCGCTACGCCTGTAGCCTCTGGTGAAACGCAGACCATTGACGTTGGTGTGGATGGCATGGCCTTTACGCCCTCGTCTATCGATATCGACCCTGGAACCCATCTGGTGGTCAACTTCACCAACTCGGGTGACCAAGTCCATGACCTGAAGATAGGTGATGCCGAGACCGGCCGCGTCGATCCCGGCGAGACCGTCCAACTTGATGCCGGAGTCATCGACTCCTCCGAGGAAGGCTATTGCACCATCGCCGGCCACAAGATGCAGGGCATGACTTTTAAGGTCAACGTCGGAGATGGCGCCGCCGCAGGGCATGATCACACGGTGGCTTCTGCAAGCAACCCCCACGTAGACGTGCCCACCGCCGCCGAACTCGGCACCCAGCGCGATGGCTTTTCTGCCTTCGACGCCTCTGTGCAACCTGCCGCCGAAACGAAGACCCACAAAGAGACCTGGACGATGACCGAAGAAGTCGTAGAGGTCGCCCCCGGCATCAAGCAAATGCGTTGGCTCTTCAACGGCCAAGCCCCAGGCCCGACCCTGCGCGGAAAAGTGGGCGATAAATTCGAAATCACCATCAAAAACGAGGGCTCCATGGCCCACTCCATCGACTTCCACGCCGGCGAGGTCAACCCTGATGAGACCATGAAATCCATCCAACCGGGTGAGGAATTGACCTATAAATTCACCGCGCATCGCTCCGGCATTTGGATGTATCACTGCTCTACGATGCCCATGTCCCTCCACATCGCTAATGGTATGGCCGGCAACGTCATCATCGATCCGCCGAACCTGAAGCCCGTGGACGCGGAATACAACTTCATGGCGACCGACGTGTTCCTCGGTGAGGAAAACACTGGTGCCGATGCCCAGCGCGTAGCCGACGGCCGCTTCGACCTCATGGCCTTTAACTATTATCCAGGCCAGTACGACGCAGAACCCATCAAGGCCAAGGTGGGCGATACTGTTCGCCTGTGGCTGACTAATCTAGGCCCCGACCAGCCGCTGAGCTTCCACGTTGTGGGCGAACAATTCGATACCGCCTACAAAGAAGGCGCCTACCTCATCAAGAATGAGGACTCGACCGGCTCGCAAGCCCTGGACCTCCTCCCGGCGCAAGGCGGATTCGTCGAGATGACCTTCAACGAGCCCGGTACTTATTCCTTTGTCAATCACATCATGACTAACGCCGAGAAGGGGCAGCACGGCAAGTTCATCGTCACGGAGTAGGCCAGCCTCGCTCGATACACCCTTCGCGCTCACCATGAAACAAGTTTCATAAATCCGCGGCTTCACGGTGATCACGAAGAGCGGGGTAGTTCTGCAGCTTCCCCTTCGCGCTCACCGGGACGGTGATTTCGTGCTACCCGCGGCTGCTAGTGAGCGCGAAGGGTGGTGGGAAGAAGACCCTTACCCTTGCCGCTCACCAGTGCGGTGCCGTGGCCTAGTTCAGCGAGCTGCGGTGAGCGCGAAGGGGGAGGGCAGGGTCCGGGAAGCAGAGCAGGGGGAGCTCGCGCAATTCCGCGTGTGTGTCGTAGTCGCGTTCGGCGCCGGTGCCAGGGACCTCGACAAAATTCACACCGCGGATGAGGCGGCGGACGGAGACGTTCCTAGCCGTAGAAAGGGATTCGAGCTGAGTGTGGAGCGCGGGGGCGTGCCAGAGGGAACACAGCGGCTGGAGGTAGCCGTCGGCGGCGCGGGTGAGTACGGCATCGGCCGTGGAGGAGGCGAGGGTCGAGCGCAGACGGGGAAGCAGTAGCGGCGAATCGGGGGCATCCACGGCGAAGAGGGCAAGTTCGGTGCAGTGGGATAACGCTTGTGCGCCGGCCGCGATGCCAGCGACGGGACCACCATAGAGCGGGGACTCGCACACCTGGGGTAGGCCGAGATAATGCGGGGAGACGGCCACGGCCGGGGTGCCGTAGGGGAGCTGGGCGAGCAGGCGGTCTATAAAACGTGTTCCGTGGGCGGAAAGAGAGGCTTTATCTGTGCCACCCATGCGTCGGCCGTGGCCACCGGCGAGGATTATCGCGCCGAGCATTAGGCCTCCGGCAGGGTGCGGGACCAGTCTCCGGAGCGGCCGCCGGATTTCGCCACGATGCCGCAACGGCGGATATAGGCGGAGCGGTCTACGCCCTTGACCATGTCGATGATGGCGAGCGCGGAAACATTCACGGCCGTAAGCGCTTCCATCTCCACGCCAGTGCGGTCGGCGGTGCGGACGGTGGCGGAGATGAATACGTGGTCGTCGGCAAGCGTGAGCTCCACAGCGCAGCCGTGCACGCCGATGGTATGCGCTAGTGGAAGCAGCTCGGGGACCTTCTTGGCAGCGGAAATGCCGGCGATGCGGGCTACGGCGAGGACATCGCCCTTGGGGACCGTGCCGTCGCGCAAAGCGGTCATGACCTCGGGGGAGCAGGCGACTTCGCCCTCGGCCGTGGCAGTGCGTACGGTGGGTTGCTTCTCGGTGACATCGACCATGTAGGCAGCGCCGTCAGAGTTTAGGTGGGTAAATTTCATGGTTGCTCCTTTAATACAGATAAACGGTGGTCTCTTCGCCCACGGCGGGCGGTTCGGAGGAGATGAGACAAAAGCCATTGGTACCGGCGAGCGATACGACGCGATGGCTGCCGTGGGGCAGGTGCGAAGTAATGGCGGGCTCCGGCTGAAAGTCTACGGTCACGGGGACAATGGTCGGCCGGCCGCGGGAGGCAGGAAGAGGCGAGTCCACACGGGCGCGCAGGTTGACCCGCTCCCGTGGCGCAGGGTGCCCGGAAAGTGCGGCGATGAGGGGCCGAGCATAAAGCTGGAAATCCACGAAGGCAGCCACGGGGTTGCCGGGCAAGCATAGTACCGGGGTGCCTTTCCAGAGGGAGTAGCCCTGTGGGGCACCTGGGCGCTGATCGACGTGACCGAACCACGCGGAATCCGTGCGCCCCAGCACAGTGTGGACCACATCGAAGGCGCCGGCTGACACGCCACCGGAGGTGATGATGAGGTCGTGGGAGGAGGCAAGCTCATCCAGTGCAGAGGCGAGGTCCGCAGGGGCATCACTCACGTGGACGTGTGCGTCTGCGCCTGCAAGGGCAGCGAGCATGGGGCCGTTGGAATCCGGCAGCTGGCCGGCAGCGAGCTCTGTTGGGGAAGAGACGAGTTCTTCGCCAGAAGAAATGATCGCTATGCGTGGGCGGCGGTAGGCCGAGACGGAATAAACGCCGGCGGAGGTGAGAGCGGCGATTACGGCGGCGTCGACAAGCGTGCCGGCTGTGGCCACTGGCGCGCCGGGCTGGATATCCTCCCCGGCAGGGCGAATATGTGACTTGGTGGGAGCATCGGTGATGGTCACCTCGTCTGGAAGCGCTACTGGGCCGGCCGGGGTGGTGGTATTTTCCACGGGCACGACAAGCATTCCTGCGGTATCAGCTACCGGTGCGCCGGTCATGATGCGCACGGCGTGTCCCGCGGGGACCTCGATAGGGGCGGCGCCGGCTGGGACATCGCCGGCGATGGGGAGGGTCCACGGGCCGGTGGAGAAAAGATCCGCGGCGTGGACGAGGAAGCCATCCATCGCCGAGTTGGCGTGGGGCGGCACGGGAAAGCGCGCGGTGGCATCGGCGGCGAGGACGCGGCCGATGAGGGAAGCATCGACGGCGGCTGACTCGGCCGGCAGGGGGGATGCCAGGGTGAGGACAGCATCGAGGTGCGCGGAGATGCTGCGGGGCGTGGACATAAAAATAAGGTTAGCCGCCGATGGCGGACATCGGACGGTCCGGTTGGAGAAAGCCCTCGTCATCGATGCCGTGGCCAGGCTTTTTGGTCCACATTTCCCCAGCCCAGGCCTCCATGATCTCCTCATCGCTGGCCCCAGAGCGCAATAATTCCCGCAGTGGGGTTTCGGAATTGCCAAAGAGACAGTTGCGGACGGCGCCATCGGTAGTCAGCCGCGTACGATCGCAGTCGCTGCAGAAGGGGTGGGTGACCGAGGCAATGATGCCCAGTGTGCCGCGCGTTCCATCCGGAGCGGTGGCCTCCCACAGAGCGGCGGGGGCAGAACCCCGCGGTTCGCGGGCGGGCTGTAGCGAAAAGTGGGTGCGCAGACGGGCGAGGATATCCGCGGCCGTTACCATGTCCTCGCGGCGCCATTGCTCGCGGGGCCCAAGCGGCATCTGTTCGATGAAGCGCAGCTGAGCACCGTGGCGGACGGCATAGTCTGCTAGCGGGACGATGTCTTCTTCATTGACCCCGGGCATGACCACGGCGTTGATTTTGATGGGCTTTAAGCCCGCGGCATCCGCGGCAGCGATGGCCTGAAGGACGTGATCGAGGCGGTCGCGGCGCGTGAGCGCGGCATAGCGCTCGCGGTCGATGGTGTCGAGCGAGATATTGATGCGGTCGAGCCCGGCCGCGGCGAGGGCGTCGGCCCGCTTTTCCAGTCCCAGCCCGTTGGTAGTGAGCGCGGTGGAAGGGGAGAGGCCTTGGTCAGTGCGTAGCTCCTTGGTGGCGGCAATAATCTTTTCCAGCGACTTACGCAGCAAGGGTTCGCCGCCGGTGAAGCGTACTTGGCGGATGCCCAGCTTGCCGACGCCAATTCGAATCAGTCGGATGGTTTCCTCATCGCTCAAGGTCTTCTCTGTGGGCATCCACTCTAAGCCTTCGGCCGGCATGCAATAGGTGCAGCGCAAGTTGCAGCGATCCGTGAGGGAGACGCGCAGGTCGCGGGCTTGGCGGCCATAGCGATCCAGCAGTGCGCGCGTGCCATCAGCAGCCGGGGCGGGCAGATCCGCTGGCGACTGCGCCCGGACCACGGTGGGCAGGGGCAGGGAAACTACGGGTCGCTGCGTGGAAGAGGTCATCGGTGCCAGTCTAAGAGAGGGGATGAGGTACACCAAGCTGCAACGGTTACGGAAAGGATATTATTCCTAGTTTTCCCGGCTTAAATCGGTGGCTTCGGTGGCAGCGAGGCGCTGCGATTCGCCTGGGCCCTTGAGCCGGATGATGTTGTACTCGCCTTCTGCCAGGTGGGTGCGCAAATCCTTCTTATCGAATTTGCCCACGGAAGTTTTATCGATGGACTTTACAAAGGTCCAGTACTCCGGCAGCATCCAACTCGGCAGCTCCTTGCGCATGCTGGCGCGCAGGCGCTCTGCGGTTTCAATGGTGGGAGAAGCACCTTCTGCCAAGACGGTAACGGCCAGTGGGCGCTCGACCCATTGCTTATCGGGGTAGCCGATGACGGCGGCTTCGACGACAAGTTCGTCAGACATGATGAGGTTTTCTAGCTGGACGGAATAGATCCACTCGCCGCCGGAGCGGATGACGTCTCGGGCGCGGTCCTCTACGGTAAGGAAGCCGTCCTTGGTGACCGAGCCGACATCGCCAGTGCGCAGCCAGCCATCCGCGGTGAACTTGCCCTCTGCAGCCTCGACCTGCTTGCCACGAAATTCGGAGGCGATTTCGCCCGGCTCAGCGGTAGGCGAGTGGTAGTAGGAACCGGTGACTAGGTTGCCGCGTACCTGCAGCTCGCCCGCGTTGCGGTCGGTTCGGGCCACAACTTGGCCGTCATTGACCACGCGGTATTCCAGCGAAGCGGGGATGCGGCCCTGGGAGATGCGGTAGGCCCACCGAGTATCGCCCGAAGCACCCTGTGGAGGGCGGGCG
>NZ_JAKRDU010000020.1:0-25271 GCF_022347325.1 Corynebacterium nasorum | reverse complement strand
GCGCTGGGAGCATCGGAAGTGGGGGCGTCGGCAAGCGGGGCAGGCTCGGTGGACTCCGCAGCCTTATGGTGGCGCACCGGGGTGGCAAGGAAGGCCTTGGGGTGGGGCTCAGGCAGGGTGCCGGCCTCATCGAGGGAAATGGAATTGCGCAGCATAACTGCCACGTCATTGACCTTGGCGGCGGGGGTGGAATCCTGCGCCAAGGACTTCACGCCGCCGGTCATCATGACATTACAGAAGGGGCAACCGGTGGCAATTTCTTCCGCGCCGGTCTCCAAAGCCTGCTCAGTGCGGAAGTCATTGATGCGGGTGCCGAGCTTTTCCTCCATGAACATGCGGGCACCGCCGGCGCCACAGCAGAAGGCTTCGTCGCGGTTCTTGTCCATCTCGCGCAGTTCCACGCCGGTGGCCTCGAGTAGCTCGCGTGGGGGATCGAAGACCTTATTGTGGCGGCCGAGGAAGCAAGGGTCGTGGTAGGTAATCGGCTTGCGGTTCTCCGGCGTGCGCGGCACTGGTTTGAGCAGGCCTTCGCGTACCAGGCGGTTGAGCAGCTGAGTGTGGTGGAAGACGTCGAAATGCCCGTCAAAGTCCGGGTACTCGTTGCGGATGGTATTAAAGCAGTGTGGGCAAGTGGTGATGATCTTGCGCTGGCCCTCCGGTACACCGTCAAAGGCATTGTTGAGGGTTTCTACGTTTTGCTGCGCCATCATCTGGAAGAGGAACTCGTTGCCAGCGCGGCGGGCGGGATCGCCCGTACAGGTCTCGCCTGTGGAGAGCACACCAAACTTCACACCTGCGGTGTGCAGCAGGTCTACAACCGCACGGGTGGTGCGGCGGCCGTCATCATCATAAGCACCGGCGCAGCCCACCCAGAGCAGGTATTCCATATCGGAGAAATCGGCCTCGTCCTCACCGATGATGGGCACGTCGATGCCATCGGCGCGGGCCTCATCGATCCAGGCGCGGCGCTCAGAATTATTCCGGCCCCACGGGTTGCCCTTGTTTTCCATGTTTTTGAATAGGCCGGTGAGCTCGGAGGGGAAGTCCGATTCCGCGAGTACCTTAAAGCGGCGCAGGTCCGCGATGTGGTCGATGTGCTCAATATCGGTAGGGCACTGATCCACGCACGCACCACAGTTGGTACAAGACCACAGCACATCATCATCGATAACGCCGGCCATGGACAGTACATCCACGCCCTCGTGCGGGTTGTAGTTATCCAGTGCGCCCTGGCGCAGGTCCATCATGAGCTTTTTGGGGCTCAGGGGCTTCTCGGTATTCCAGGCAGGGCAAAGCTCCTGGCAGCGGCCGCACTCGGTACACGAGGTGGAATCCAGCAGCATCTTCCAGCTGCCTGGTGTGATGTCCTCTTCCAAATCCGGGGTGGGCAGGGACTGCAGTGCCTTCTCACCGGTGGCATTGCGCTGGAAGAAGATATTGAAAAAGCTGGTGAAGCGGTGCCACATGACTCCCCACTGGAAATTGCGGGAGATAAAGACGATAAACAGCATGCCGGACAGCAGCTTGAACAGGGCGAAGAAGCTCACCAGGGCCGGTGACTCGGGGAAGAGCTTGGCCAAGTGGATGCTCAAGAAATCCGCCCAGGCGGAACCGCCGCCGTAGGTGGCGATCTTGGTGGACTTCACCAAGAGCATGCCGAGGCCCTCAGAAAAGACAATGAACTCTACCCAGCGTGCGGAGGCGGTCTGAGAATTGAAGAAGCGGCTGCCACGCTCGGTATCGCCGAGCTTGAGGCGCACACCAATGAGGAAGCCAATGCCGAGCACCGTCGCGATACCCAAGACTTCTTCCACAAAGTGGTAGACCGGCCAGTGGCTGAGCCACGGCCAGCCCTTATTCGGTGCGAAGGTTTGGATATAGGCTTCGAACCACACCAGGATGCCGAAAAGGAATCCCACCATCACCAGCCAGTGGGCGGCATTGACCAGAGGCTTGCCCTTGAAGTGGGAATGGCCAAAGACCTCCGCAATCACGCGCCATAGGCGTTTGCCCGGGTTATCGGTGCGCTTGAGCTGGGTAGGCCCGCCCGAGCGGATGAACTTGAAGAGGGCCCATACGCGGGTGAAAAAGTACAACCACACCGGAATCGATGCGGCTATAGCGATCCAACCGAACACGGTGGTCATGCGTGCTCCTTTAAAACTGATGCTCCACGTTTCTCTCTACCTTAAAGCCTAGGGGTGGAAATCAGAGAGTCTGCATTCAGTGCGGTATTTCGGCAGGGTGGGCGGTACACTATCAATTTGAGAAACTCGGCCGTCACATTCTTTTAAACGTGCTGTACATGGCGGCTGAGTATCGCCAGCGCGGGTGGCCGCAGCGTGGCCCAACCTGGCAAGAAGAGGACCTAGATCGCCGCAGAAAGGGCAAATCGCCATGGGCAAAACGAATATCACCAAGGCCGCGGTGGCCTTGACCGTAGGCCTTGCTGCCTTTGGTGTCACCGGATTTGCTGTGGCGCAGGGCGGTTTGACCGCAAACCTGGCCCTTTCCGGTAGCTTTTTCAAAATCACCATGGGGCATTTGGACGGAGAAGGCTTTTCGCTTTTTGTTGATGATGATCAAAAGGCCGAAGAACACCTTCCCGTAGCACGCATCAAGCTGGACCATGCCAAGGTCTCTGACCTGTGCCTTTCCGTGACGGTTCCCAAGGTACCCGGTGTTGGTGGAGAAGCTACCCTGGCTCTGAAGGCTGAGGGTGAGGGCAGCGTGGAGTCCGATAGCCTGCTGGTCGGTGCGACCGACGTGGATGGTTCCTTGGTGATGCAGGATGTCAACGTGGGCATCGATGCGAATCAGCTCAGTGATACCGCAGATCCCGGCGCCTGGGGCCTGTATTCCAAGCAGGTCTCCCTCAAGGCGGATGATGTGAAGGCTACCTCCGTGGGCGCGCAGCGCCTTTCTGCCAAGAATGTGGGAGTGACGGTGAGGAGGGGATCCGATAATGGCTGCTGAGTCCGCCACGGAAGAAACACAGACCCTCCCGACAGTCGAGGCATCGGGCGCGGAATCCAAGCCTAGTGCTTGGCAGCGCTTTCGCCGTTGGCGTACCGAGCGGCCGTTTATTCCCGGATTATTGCTCATCCTATCCGGCATCATCATTGCCGCGCCGGCCTATATCATCATCCATATTTCTGACCTTTTGGTCATGATCTCCACTATTTCTGGCGTATCTACGCTGCTTATTGGCGTGTTGCTGGCTATGTTCGGCCTTGGCGCGTGGTTCCAGCCGGCAACCTCGAATTATGTCGGGGTGCTAGGCATCATCGTGGCCATTATCGCCTTGCCGACGTCCAACTTGGGTGGCTTCATCATCGGCTCCCTGCTTGGCATTATCGGCGGAGCTTTTACCTTTGCCTGGCAGCCAGGGGAGAAGGAGCGCCGCGCCAAGGAAGCAGCTGAACAATGACCAGGGCGATGCCGCGGCCGGCACGCAGCTTCCTATCCGTGCTGACCTGTGTTTTGGTGCTCGCTGGTGTGAGTGGTTCCGAGCGGGGCAATGCGCAAAACGCCCCGGCGGTTCCATACTTCAGTACCGTCTTCGCGGATAAGGTGACGCTGACGAAAAATGTCACCGTTTCTTTGGGTACTTTCCCTACTGCCAGTGGCGATGTGCGGGTATTGGAGCTAAAGGGCGAGAACCTCGACATCGATAATCTGGGGATTACGCTGCCCGGGCGCTATGGCGATGGCATGCTAACCACAGGTGGGGATACTACCGAGGTGCGCGGGGGACCGGTGACCATCATGGCTACCGGGCTCAAAGCCACCCCGGCGGTGGGGGATGTTTCTGCGCCTTCCGCAGAAATCGATTTGAGCCGCGACGATATCAAGGCCGTGCTGGATAAGCTCGGTGTCCCCGAGCCGCACCCCGTCCCCGATGCACAGGTGCCAGACGTTGTCATGGACCATATCGAGCTACGCGATGTCACCCTTGAGCTGGTGAACCTTACCGGCGCTCATTTCACTGCGCCGACGGTGACTGTGGGGCTGGGATAGCTCTTCGCCGGGGACGGAAAAGAATGTTCAGGTGGCCTATCCCTGCGCGAACTGGGACTGATGTAGGCGCCAATATGTGCCCTGGGCGGCAAGGAGATCATCGTGCGAGCCCTGTTCGACGATGGTGCCGTTTTCCATAACGAGGATGAGGTCAGCATCGCGAATGGTGGACAAGCGGTGGGCAATGACAAAGGAAGTGCGATCCGCGCGCAGCGCGTTCATCGCTTCTTGGACGAGTACTTCGGTGCGGGTATCGACTGAAGAGGTGGCTTCATCGAGGATGAGCAGCGCGGGCTGGGCCAGGAAAGCGCGGGCGATGGTGATGAGCTGGCGCTCGCCAGCCGAGATAGCACCACCGTCTTGGTCGATGATGGTGTCATAACCATCGGGCAGGGCGTGCACGAAGCGGTCCACATAAGTTGCCTTTGCAGCGGCGATGACCTCTTCGTCCGTTGCGTCCAAGCGGCCGTAGCGAATGTTGTCCATGATCGACCCTTTGAAAAGCACGGCGTCCTGGAGCACCATGCCCACCTGGGAGCGCAGCGTCTGGCGGGGCATGCGGGCGATATCGTGCCCGTCAATGAGAATCTGACCGCCGTCTAATTCATAAAAGCGCATCAGCAGGTTGACCAAGGTTGTTTTGCCGGCTCCGGTGGGGCCGACAATGGCCGCGGTCTGGCCGGGCGCCACGCGCAGGTTGAGGCCGGTGATGAGTTCTTTATCCTCCGAGTAGGAGAAATCAACGTCTTGGAACTCAACGAGTCCGCGGGCGCGGCCGGGGAGGTCCTCGTCGGTGGTGTCAGGGGCTTGTTCTTCGGCGTCGAGAAGCTCAAAGACGCGTTCGGCCGAGGCCACGCCGGATTGGACCTGCTGCATCATGCCACCAAGCTGGCCCAGCGGCTGGTTGAACTCGCGAGAATACTGGATGAAAGCAGTGGCTGCGCCCAAAGTCATGTGGCCATTAGCCACGCGCAGGCCACCCAAGACCGCGATGGCAACGTAGGACAGATAGGACAGGAACTGCATGATTGGCATCATGCTGCCGGAGAGGAATTGTGCTTTTGCCGCGGAGCGGTAAAGCTCTTCGTTGCGCTTATCAAATTCCTCCGTCATTGCTTCTGTGCGGCCGAAGACGATGGCAAGGTCATGGCCGGAGAAGGATTCCTCTACCTGGCCATTGAGCTGTCCGGTAGAGCGCCATTGCGTTTTGAATTGGCGCTGTGAGCGGCCGCCGATGACCCCGATGACTAGTGCGGTAAGCGGCAGAGCTAGGAGAGCAACCAGTGCGAGCTGCCAGGAAACACTAAACATCATGATGGTGATGCCAATGACCAAAAGCGCGTTATAAAACAGCTGCGAGAGTGCTTGCTGCAGGGCCTGCTGTACGTTGTCGATGTCATTAGTGGTGCGCGAGAGGATATCGCCGCGTTGCTGGGAATCAAAGTAGTCCAGCGGCAGCGCGTTCACCTTCGCTTCAACGCGCTCACGCAGGTCAAATACGGTATCCATGCTCACTTTGTTGAGAATGGCCCCCTGCAACCATTGGAAGCCGGAAGAGACGATATACATTGCGATAACGGCAATGATGAGCGTACCCAAGCGGTGAAAGTCAATGCCTTCGCCCGGGATGAAATCCATGGCGGAGGCCATGTCTGCGAAGCGGTCCTGTCCTTGCGCACGCATGCCATCGATAGCTTGTTGGGCGGTTATATCGGCGGGAAGGTTACGGGAGATAACTCCGGCGAAGATGACATCCATGGCCTTGCCCATGACCTTGGGTGCCACAACTGCCAAAAAGATACAGACAATATTCATCGCTGCTACGGCCCACAGGCGACGCTTGTATGGGGCAAGCAAGGAAAAGAGGCGCTTGATGGAGGGCCAAAAATTCTTGGCTTGGCGCGGAGCAGATTCGCCCATGGGGCCGGTGGAGTGCTCCGTGGACTCGGCGGTGGAGGCGGTATTTTCAGCCATTAGTTTTCGCCTCCTGCGGCAGCGGCGGTTTCTTGGGAATCAACAATTTCTTGGTAAACGGCGCAACGCCCAAGGAGCTCCTCGTGCGTGCCGCGGTCAACAATGCGGCCGGCATCCAGTACCAGGATCTGGTCGGCATCGCGAATGGATGCCACACGCTGGGCGACGATAATGCTGGTCACTGGTTGCTCACGTTGTGCGAAGGAAGTCTGCATTGCGGCGCGCACCTTGGCATCGGTAGCCACGTCCAGCGCGGAAAAGGAATCATCAAAAAGATAGACCAGCGGGCGGGCGACCAACATGCGCGCGATGGAAAGGCGTTGGCGCTGGCCGCCGGAGACATTGGTGCCACCTTGAGCGATAGGCATCTCTAGATCCTCCACGAAATCCGCCTGGGCTACGCGCAGCGCCTCCCAGAGCTCCTCATCGGTGGCTTCGGGGCGGCCGAGGCGCAGGTTCGAGGCCACCGTCCCACTAAACAGGTAGGCCTTTTGCGGGACTAGGGACACGCGCTGGACGATGTCCTGGCGAGCCAGAGAGGTGGTAGGGGTGGCGTCGATAAGCACCTGGCCTTCCGTGGGAACATACAGGCGCGGGATCAGGGAAATGAGGGTGGTCTTGCCCGAGCCGGTCGAACCGATGATGGCCGTAGTGGTGCCGGGCTGGGCGGTAAAGGAAATATCCTCTAGCACCGGTGCCTCTGCGCCGCTATAGGAAAAGCTGACATTGCGGAATTCCACCGTGCCGGCGGAAGTCTCCGGCGTTGTGGTGGACTTCGGTGGGGTAATGGACGGCTCGTGGTTGAGAACTTCAGTGATGCGGCGGGCGCAAATGATGGCGCGCGGAAGCATCATAGCCATGAATGTTCCCATCATTACCGCAGCGAGAATTTGGAGCAGATATTGCAAGAATGCGGTGAGGGATCCGACATTGACCAATCCCTCGTCTACGCGATTGCCACCAAACCACAGCACCGCGCCCGTGGCCACGTTGAGGATCACCGTAATGAGCGGAAACATCACCACGAAAAGGCGGCCGATGTTCAACGACATCTGGGTAATTTCCTTATTAGCCTGGGTAAATCGCTCGGTTTCATAGGCCTCACGCACGAAGGCGCGCACCACGCGAATGCCGGTAATTTGCTCGCGCAGGGTGCCATTGATGGCATCCAGCTTGTCCTGCATGATGCGAAAGAGTGGCATGAGACGGGCAATGATGACGGAAATCGTGCCGAGCAATACTGCCACGGACACCCACACCAGCCAGGACAGCCCGGCGTCTTCGCGCATGGCCATGATGATGCCGCCGATGGACATAATCGGCGCGGTTACCATGAAGTTGAGCATCATCATATAGACCATTTGCACCTGCTGGACGTCATTGGTGCCACGGGTGATAAGCGTAGGCGTGCCAAAGCGGCTCATGTCCTCAGTAGATAGGGAATTAACGTGGCGAAAAACTTGGCTGCGCACGTCTCGGCCTACGCCCATGGCGGTGCGGCTGCCGCACCATACGGCGCCAATGGCGGTGATGACTTGGGCAAAAGCAACGGCAAGCATGATCCCACCGGTGTGCCAAATGAAATCCACATCGCCTTGGGCCACGCCTTCATCAATGATCTTGGCATTGAGCGATGGGAGGTAGAGTGTGGCGGCCGTGGAGAGGGCCTGAAGCACGAGCACTGCTATGAAATACGGCGTATACGGTGCCGACCGTGTAATGAGAATGCGAACCAGATCCATGGACTCGCGCCCCTTTCCTTGTCGTGGCTGGGTAGCCATGCAAGTTTATATCTAGGGTGAGCGGGGCGCTAGTCTGAGTCTTCCTTTAAATCCCCACATGCGCCAGCTGGGCGCGGGTGATGACACTGTTCCAATCCTCGAAGTCTTCGAGGGGAGCGCACAAACCTTCCCAAGTGGTGACGGCCACGCCGCGGGCCTTGAGCTCGAGAATGAGCAGATCGCGGTCGCCGGCGGCAGAAAGGCGGTGGATTTCGTTATGGGTGATATCGCCGTCGGGCCCTACGCGCACGTTGCCGATGAGACGGAGCCGGGGAGTGGTGCCGGGGCCGCAGTGGGATCCTGAGACGGCGTCGGCAAGCACGCCTGCGAGGCCGGCAAAGCGTCGAAGTAGACCGAATGGTGCGGTACGTTGAGTAATGAGGTCCACACACATGCCAGCGCTGATAAGCTTTTCGGCGGTGGATAGGGCGGACGGCCCCTCCCCGATGATGGCTATACGCTGCATGGAAGTGCCTCCTTGGGTGGGGCGTGGACACCCCGCAATAGACTGTCTTGTCTGTAAATCTAGTCCGCTTGGTACGGATTGGAAACTTTTTATTCGCAGCTCCCGCCAAGCTCAGCGGCTTTTCGCGCATAATCTCCTGCACCGCCTTGGGGTTTTGCCTAATGTGTGACGGCATGAACCCAACAACGAACCTGCTGGACGGTGGCAAGAACTACCGTGACCCCAGCATCTCCCCGGAAGGCACGCGGGATACCGCGCCGCTGGACGCCGAGGTAGCCGCGCGCAACCAGCAATTGGTAGACCAGTGGGCGGATAAGCTGCACGATGCCTCTGCCGAAACCATCACCGAATGGGCCGCCGAGCACGCTCCCGGCCGCCTTGCGGTGACCATGTCCATGGAAAATACGGTCTTGGCCGAGCTCGCCCACCGCGCCGGGCTCGATGCGGATCTGCTGTTCATCGATACCGGCTGGCACTTCCCGGAAACCCTCCAGGTGGCCGATGAGGTAGAAAAGCGCTACCCGGACCTGCCCCTAGTGCGGGTGCTGCCGCTATTGAGCCCAGAAGAACAAGACGAGGTCTACGGCCCGCGCCTGTATGCCCGCGATACCGCGGCCTATAACCGCATGCGCAAGGTCGAGCCGCTCAATATGGCGATGGACCCGTATGTCGGTTGGGTCACCGGCCTGCGCCGCGCCGACTCTGAGCACCGCGCTAGCGCCCCGGCGCTGAGCTTGGATCGCACCGGGCGGTTGAAGATCTCGCCCATCATCACCTGGGATCTAGACGATACAGACCGCTATATCGAGGACAACGACCTCATCATCCACCCACTGACCCTGCAGGGATACCGCTCCATCGGCTGCGCCCCGCTGACCTTCCCAGTTGGCGAAGGCGAAGATGCCCGATCCGGACGCGTATTTGCAGACGGCAAGACAGAATGCGGGTTACACGAATAATGAGCACACTTTCCCCACACCTCAAAGACCTTGAAAACGAGTCCATCCACATCCTGCGCGAGGTGGCCGGCCAATTCGACAAGGTAGGCATCCTCTTTTCGGGCGGCAAGGATTCCGTCGTTGTCTTCGAGCTAGCCCGCCGCGCCTTCGCTCCGGCCACGGTTCCGTTCGAGCTCCTCCACGTCGATACCGGGCATAACTTCCCCGAGGTTATTGATTTCCGCGACCGCCTAGTAGAAGAATCCGGCGCCCGCCTGCACGTCGCCCGCGTCCAAGAGTGGATTGACCGCGGCGATTTGCAGGAGCGCCCCGATGGCACCCGCAACCCGCTGCAGTCGGTGCCGCTAGTAGAGACCATCGCCGAGCGCGAGTATGACGCCGTATGCGGCGGCGCCCGCCGCGATGAGGAGCGCGCCCGCGCCAAGGAGCGCATCTTTTCCATCCGCGATTCCTTCGGCGGCTGGGATCCCCGCCGCCAGCGCCCTGAACTCTGGGATCTATACAACGGCGGCAAGATGGCCGGCGAAAACGTCCGTGTATTCCCTATTTCCAACTGGACCGAGTCCGATATTTGGGAATACATCGGCGCCCGCGAACTGGAGCTGCCCTCCATTTACTACTCGCATGAGCGCGAGGTATTCAAGCGCAATGGTATGTGGCTAGCCCCTGGTGAATGGGGCGGCCCGGCCGAGGGGGAGGAGCTAGAAACCCGCACCGTGCGCTACCGCACCGTGGGCGATATGTCCTGCACCGGCGCCGTGGAATCTACCGCATCGACGCCGGATGAGGTGCTCGCGGAGATTTCCATTTCTACCCTCTCCGAGCGCGGCGCCACCCGCGCCGATGACAAACTCTCCGAGTCCGCTATGGAGGACCGCAAGAGGGAAGGCTACTTCTGATGACGACTACCCTCGCGCCAAACGTCGGCGCCCTCAAGCAGCGCGATACCCTGCGCCTGTGCACCGCCGGCTCCGTTGATGACGGCAAGTCCACCTTCGTCGGCCGCCTGCTCTATGACACCAAGTCCGTGCTTGCAGACCAGGTGGAGTCCATGGAGCGCACCTCCACCGACCGCGGCTTCGACGGCATGGACCTCTCTTTGCTTGTCGACGGCCTGCGTGCCGAGCGCGAGCAGGGCATTACCATCGACGTGGCTTATCGCTACTTCGCCACGGATAAGCGCACCTTCATCCTCGCCGATACCCCGGGCACGTGCAGTACACCCGCAATACGGTCACCGGCATGTCTACCTCGCAGGTAGTGGTGCTTCTTATCGACGCCCGCCATGGCGTCGTCGAACAAACCCGCCGCCACCTCAACGTCGCCGCCCTCCTTGGTGTGCGCCACGTGGTCCTCGCGGTGAACAAGATTGACCTCGTGGACTACGACGAGCAGGTCTTTCGCGATATTGAGTCCGAGTTCAACCAGATCGCCGCGCGCTTAGACATCACCGATACCACCGTGGTGCCGATTTCCGCGCTCAAGGGCGATAACGTGGTCGAGCGTTCCTCTAATATGCCCTGGTATACCGGACCGACTGTCCTCGAGGTGCTCGAGACCGTCCCCGTGGCCACTGGCCGCGCCGATGAGCTGGATTTCCGTTTCCCCATCCAGTACGTCATCCGCGAGCACGCTTCCGATTACCGCGGCTACGCCGGCCGCGTGAAGGCAGGCTCCATCTCCGTGGGCGATGAGGTCCACCTGCCCGAGGGCCGCACCAGCACCATCACCCAGATCGACACCGCCGACGGCCCCGCCGACTCCGCCGCCACCGGCGACTCCGTGACGTTCCTGCTTGCCGACGACATCGACCTCGCCCGCGGCGATCTCATCGCTGGGTCCCAACGCCCCGCGGCCAGCCGCGAGTTCGACGCCACAGTGGTGGGCCTGACCGAAAAGGACATCAAGCCCGGCCAGATGCTCAAGCTGCGCTACGGTTCCTCCCTGGTCAAAGCCCGCATCGCCGCCATCACCCGCACCCTGGACCTCGATGGCGTCTCCGATGTGGAGGACCCCGAGGCCATCGCCATGAACGACATCGCCCACATCACCATCCAGACCCAAGCCGAGCTACCCGTCGAGGACTACGCCGCCCGCGGCGCGGTGGGCAATTTCCTGCTCATCGACCAATCTTCCGGCGACACCCTCGCCGCCGGCTTCGTAGGCCACCGCCTGCGTTAGTCGTCCTGTGCGCCGCTGCTGCTTCTCTCACCGCGCATCATTATGATGCCCGTGACTCCGAGCAGTAGCGGCGTGGAGATACCGAACACCGTAGGCCCTACTACGGTTAAGTTCACGAACAGCAGGACAACCGCCGCCACCAGCGCGAAGACTCCAAATTTCTGTTGAAACGTCATCTCCTTCTTTCCTACCTCTCCTTCCGCCACAAAACGGCCACGCTAACTACCGCCAGCATTCCGCGAAAGCCCATAACGTGTCCACTCAATGGGCTCGCACACCCGTGGAGGCTTCGCATCAACATAACGCTGGCCGCTCTTGGACTTAAACAAGCACGCTTCGCCTCGGCCTAGTACGGTGGTACGTCCCCAGACATAATTACCTTTTGCGCGCCTTCATCCCAGCGGAAACCGGCTTGGCTCTTCCCTGATGCTGCAGCGTTGCTCTCACCATCTTTTGGCCAGCGGTAGGTAACTGCAATTTCGGAATCATCTACTCGGCTAATTCGAGGAGAAAAGCCATATGCCTTAGCAGTTGCCGTTCCCAGATATTCACCATTGTGGAAAAGCAGGATGTGATACGGCGAGGAAACAGTTGCCCCTTCAAGCGTTACAGTAATCCATGAAAGAGCTGCACATGGATCGTATTGAGAGGAAAAAGGACCCCACGGGGCATCAAGTCCCGGATAAGGCTCTACCTGCGGTATAGCCTTTTCATAGGCGGTCTCGGCAGTATCTGAGCCGCACTCAGAAGACCCGTCGTTGCCCTTACCTCGACGCGGCGTGCTCTCTTCCTGCTCCTCCTCTGGAGGAACTTCCGTGACGGTAGTGGTCTTTCGGGAGGGCTTTTCTTCGGTCTTTTCGTTAGCAGAAGAAGTAGCTCCATCCGCTTCTGAAGTGGCTTCCCTCGCGGCAGAGAAGGTTGGTGAATCCCCTGAATCTCCGGAACCGCTTCCACAAGCTGCTAAAGAAAGGCAGAGGACGCCGACGCTAGCTAATGTTGCGGCGGAGCGCGAATGACGTATGAAGCGGGGGCGGGTATTCAGCATGATCTGGCTTCCTTCCACGGAGCTAATCGTAGGGAGCTGTGTTACTCCCGAGAGTAGCAACAGCTCCCATCAAGAAACGCCGAAATGCCGTTGTGAGCTTCCTTCTATCCCGTGGGCGGGACATCTCCAGACATAATCACTTTTTGCGCACCTTCATCCCAGCGGAAGCCCGCTTGGGTAGTCCCCGAGCGGTTGGCACTTCCTTCGCCCTCACGCGGCCAGTGGTAGGTCACCGCGATTTCGGAATCACTCACCCGCTCAATGGTGGGGGCGAAGCCATAGGGCTTAGCCGTTGCTGTGCCCAAGTATTCGCCGTGGTTAAACAGCATGATATGGAAAGGTGAGGAACTGCTTCCTCCTTCAATCATCAGAGTCTCCCACGATAGGGAAGCGCAGGAGTCGTAGCCGGAGGAGTCGAAAAGCTCCCAGCCAATGGTGCCCCACAGGGGCACCTGCGATACGCCCTGAGAAAAGGCGGACTGTGCATCACCAGAACCGCAAGACGTGTTGGACTCTGGTGCGGCTTCCGGTTTGGAAGCGGGTTCTTCGTCGTCTAAGAGGACATTAGGTGGCACCGGGCGAGTGGAGTTTTCTTCCTTCGCAGCAGGGGGAGAGGATGTTTCTTCCTGCTGGGCATCTGTGTCTTCTTTTGTTGTTGACGTCGTCGCAGTGGCCATCGAGGGCTCCTGTGGCGTGGAGTCTGGAGATTCTGCAGTACAAGCGGTGAGGACAAGGCCTGCAAGCAAGCTGCATACCGTTAGCGGACGCTTAGGCATCGTCCGCTGCCTTAAGGCCAATGGTCTTGCGAATAGACCAAATGAACTCGCCCAGTACGAGTAGGAGCGGAGTCGCGATAAGGGTCTTAATTATCGAGGCAGCGAAGTCAGCGGTTCTCGCTTCGAGATTTGAAGAATCAAAAAGCAGGCTCATCGCGGTGGCGTCGCCAGCAGTGTTGGCTAAGGAAAGGCCGCGAATACCGGCTATCAGCCACATCAGCAGCAAGATTCCCCAAATTACGCACCACATGATGGACTGGCAGCGTTGGCGGGCGGGGGCGACCGGGAAGGCCATATTGCTGAAGTCGACGGTGAATTGCTTTTTGGAGCTACTGAAACCGGTGTTGTTGGAGGAAGCCTGCTGGCTAGCGGTGTGGGCAGGCTATCCCTGTTGTGGTTGCCGTGTATGTGCGGCGGTGTATCCGGGTGCAGGAGTGTAGGTGCCGGTTGCTTTTGGGGATGGTGCTTCGTGCTTGGCTGCAGGGCTAGTGGAATCAGTAGCACTTGCAGGAGGTAGAGCAGCGATATTGCGAATGCGCGCGATATCTACTTCTGGGCCGGTGGGGTTGGCGATTTCCTCGTCGTACTTCGTCCGGCGGTTTTTAACAGAGAAGATCTCTCGAGCGGTGGTGAGCTCGTCGTGAGCTGCCGCATTTTCTGGGCTTAGTTGTGCCAGCTTGGCGTCGATATCAGCTACCAGCTGAGAAGAGTCTGCGGTGGGGTCGAGGGAGAGAGAATCGTAGAGGTTGTAGTGAGCCACGAGGGAATCCTTTCAGGTGTAAATCGGAGGTGACAGATGTGGGAAGGAGAGTGATAGGGAAGGAATATTGGGGGACTAGCAAGGGTCGGAGAAGTCCCCATCATCGTTTAGGGAACGAGCGTTGCCGCCATATTGTGCTTTGAGGGAACAGACTTTGTCCACGCTGTAGCCCGCGTCGTAGTAGATGGCGTAGACGGATTTTCCGTCCACCGTATTGCGAAGGGAGCTGCAGGCCCCGCCATAAAGAATCTTGGAGCCGGGGTACTTATCTTGAATTCGAGAGGTCTCAGTATAAGGCTCTGGGCCGCTGATGAGCGCGGATTCGACAATGAGGATATAGCGACCATCGCACTTGCCGTTCCACTTACCGGCCCAAGCAAACTCGTCTGCTGCTGGTTCCTCGTCGTCTTCTTCAGCTTCTGTTGAAGTGTCGCCTTCATCGGTGCAGAGCGTGACCTTGTCAAGGAGGGGAAGCGGTGCTCCTGCGTCTTTAAGCTTGTCTTGGTCATAGCATCCGATATCGGAAGGCCATGCTCTTCCATCCGTATCGTATTTGTGCCAAGCATTGTCGGTCCAATAGTACAAGGAGAAATTTGCAGTTCCGTCCTGACCGACAAAAAGCCATGAGTCATCGCAGTACTGCTTAATTGGTCTTGTCCACGAGCTGAGCTTCTCATCTGCGAAGTCATTGCATTTTTCGTATTTGGTGGGAGCATTCGCCGAAGCGGCATTGTTAGCCTTGCCCTCTGTCTTCTTTTCCGCATCTTCATCGGAATCGGTCGAAGAAGACTTTTCAGAGGTTGCTGAATCTGAAGGTGAAGACGTTGTGGCCATTGTCGCGGCCCCTTGGTCGTCTCCGGAATCTTGTTTATTTAGCAAGGCCCATGCACCAGCGCCTACAAGCGCGAGTACGGCGAGAACCGCAACCACGATTATGGTTAGTCGCTTGCCTTTGCCGGTGGATTTTGCCTCTGGCTCCTGTGTAGGGGAGGCGGGGGAGGAGGGTGTACCCCAAGTTTGAGTGTTGTCCGAGGAACCAGGGTTTGAGGAGGAAGGTTCCGGTCGGCCCCAAGCATTGTTATCAGTCAAGGGCTGGACTCCTATGTGCGTTGGGTGAAATAGGAAAGCGAAAGAGAATGGAAAGCTAAGAATCAATCCGCGTCATACTATAGGCACAGGAGTTGCATAAATTCTTCTAAAAGGTGTCCTGAAGGGGTAAGTTTAGTCAGTTCGGATGGTAGTAAATGTAACCCGAATGGATTAAGCTAGACATAAATGGATGAATCTAAATGACCTATAAAAGTCACCGAGGCGAGTTTGGGATATGGAAAAATGCCTACACAACCTTGCTAGGAAACATTCAGGCTATACACAGAACGGTTGGGTCCATCCTGCACGGTGGACAATGTCCGGCTTAAGCCCAAGCATGACCAAACATTATTTCCCCAATGAGGGGGAGAAAGGAGCCCTCGTGGGGCTGGACCGCAATCTCAACGCCGCGGAATTGCACGCAACTCGCAACCGGGTGAGTGTGTCCCCGGATCTCATCCGTCGCTTGGGTGGTGCCCTAGGCTATGACGCTATCGAGGCCTTCGGCTCCGAAGCACAGTCGGAATTGAACCAGGTCTTTGATTTGGGAGACATCATCGATCTGATGCTGCTTAGCCAACTGCCGGATATGGAGGTCGCGCCGGGAGTGGAGCAGAAGGTGGAGGGGGACGTCGCCAAGCAGCTGCTGCGGCGCATCAGTGCTGGTGATTACTTGACGCGCCAACAGGTGCATGACCGCCTGCCACGGGCGACGGTGATGCTCTACCGCATGGGGCATCCGCGGCTGTGGGCTTTTGCCGCGCGCCAGCGCCTGCCCCAGGACGCGCACAAGGCAATTCCGGGGTCCTTTCACCGCGATATCACCGGGCCGTATACGACGCCGGAAGAGGCATGGCTGGGCATGTACGTGGCAGATGCTACGCGCCTGGGTGAGCTAAATACGCAGGTAGAAGATGCGGGGCTAGACGAGGACAGACAACAGCGCCTGCGGCTGGGTATGGGCCTGGCTGATACCTACCGGCAAGTTTGGAGCTCCGCGCGCGGTCATTGGCGCGTCAGCCCCCAGACGCGCTATATCGTGCCTTCGCGCTTTGGCTATTGCCCCTTTGTTTTCCGTGTGGCCGAGGGTGGGTGGCGCCGCGATTCCTTCGATGGGAGCCACGATCGCTTTATGGCCACTGAAGGCTATTGGATTGATGTGGAGCGCGAGCGGCTCATTCACCTTGGCGCGCCTGATCCGCACGACGCCTGGCTACCCACGGCACAGGTGGCCGCCGAAGCCCCCACGAAGGCCGACCTGGCGGTCGCGCGCGTGCTCAGCGGGAAAATTATCGCACTCGGTGCTGGCCAGAAGAATATTACGATTCGCCTGCGCCAGAAGAACCGCACGTTGAACTTCGATTAGGGAGGGCAGGTATTCTCGCAGGCATGGAGAATCTCAACGGACGTACCCTTTTCGTCGCCGCTGTCGATGCGGAGGCCGCGCACATTCCGAAGGGCGAGCCCCTGCTCATTACTGGAATCGGCACGGTTCCAGCGGCCATTGCCTTAACGGAGGCTCTTGCCGACGCCCGCGCTAACGGCGCCCTTCCCGAGCGCGTGGTCAATATCGGCACGGCCGGCGCGCTTGTCGACGGCATGGCTGGTGTCTTCGAAGTAGGCAAGGTCACCAAACACGACTTCAAGCTCGAGGTGCTCACCGATATTAATCGCTACCTGCTGCCAGAGGTCATAGAGCTGGAGACCTCCGGCCGCTTGCCGGTTCGTGGGCTGGCCACGGGCGATATGTTTGTCTCCGATACCGCCCTGCGCACTGAGCTGGCCAAAAAATCCCAGCTCTGCGACATGGAAGGCTATTCCATTGCCGCAGTATGCCAGCGCTTCGACGTGCCCTGCACCCTGCTCAAGCAGGTATCTGATTCCGCGAATGAGGAGTCCAAGGGCACGTGGGCCAACGTCCTTGACCGTGGCGCGCGCCAGCTCGCCTCGGCGGCCACGGACCTAGGCTTTCTGCGCTAAAAACTAAAAGCGCGCCGGGGAGGGCCGGCGCGCTTGTGGCTGAGTCTTAGCTCAACGGACTCATGGACTGGTAGAGCTGCTCTACCTTATCGCGTGGAGTCTCGTCGTGTTCGTAGGTGACGTCGCTGAGGTCTTCAGGATCATCCTTGGAGCCGGTGATGATGTCTATATCTGAAGGATCGACTTCCCCGGAGCGCAGTGCAGCCGTTTCGGCGTGGTAGCGCACGACAACCGCGATGGTTGCGGCCACGGGGACGGCGAGGAAGGCACCGACGATGCCTGCCAGGGTAGAGCCGACGGTGACGGAGAGTAGGACAACGGCCGCGTGCAGTCCCATGGCCTTGGATTGCAGCAGTGGTTGTAGGAGATTTCCCTCAACCTGCTGGACGATGATGATAAGGGCCAAGGCCAATAGTGCATTGGTCAGGCCATTGGATACCAAGGCGATAATAACTGCCAAAGCACCGGCGGTGACAGCACCGATGATAGGTATGAAGCTGGCGAAGAAAGTCACCACCGCGATGACGAGTGCTAGCGGAACTTGCAGAGCCCATAGGCCAAGGCCGATGAGAACTGCGTCCACCATGGCCACCGCGGCCTGCGCCTGGATAAAGCCGGACAGGGTCTTCCAGATGCGCGCGCCGAGCTCGGTAACGTGCCAGCCGGTGGAGTTGCCGGTGTATTTGCGCAGCCAAGGCAGGAACTTGTCGCCGTCTTTGATGATGAAGAAGGTGACAAATAGCATAATCAGTGCGGCCACAACGATGGAGCTGGCCATGGAAAAGCCGGAGATAACGCCGGTGGCGATGGTGGAGGCTTGGCCCTTGGCAAACTTGACCACGTCTTGGAGTACGGATTGCAGCTGGTCACTTTGGATATCGATGGGGGATTTTTCCACCATGTCCGTCAGCTGGTTAATGCCATCTTCGGCTTGGTTAATGAGCGTCTGGCTCTGGCTGGTGACAACCGGGGCCATGGCGGCAAAGACGCCGCAGAAGATGATGATGAGGCCGAGCAAAGTGCTCACCGCCGCGAGCGAGCGCGGGAATCCCTTGCCGCGCAGCCAGGCGCTGACTGGATAAAGCACCGTGGAGACAAGGATGGCGAGCAGGACAGGGAGCAGGCCTACCCAAATGAACTTGAGCAAATAGCCCGCCAGGGCCAGGCCGGCGACGATGAGTATAAAGACCACCGAGACCTTGGCCATGGTGCGGAAGTCCTTGGCCAGGATGGCAGACTTATCATCGCACTCGGCGGGGTGCTCGCTGGCGGCTTCTGCACCGAGATGCGCATCATCATAAGCGACTAGGGTATGCGAATCTTCCTCGCCTGGCTTCTGAATCTGCGTTGCGGTGCCTTTTTCCTGCGCAGACGGGCGCTGGGCCTCGTCGCGGGAAGATGAATTATGTGACGTAGACATTGCCTACCACTATGCCACATAAAACGCGCAGCGCATATATGAAAAAGGAGGTAGCGGCCCACGGGTGGGACGCTACCTCCAGGGAGTGCCTTTAATGCGGCGGGAGATTACTCCTCGCGCAGGTTACCCACGTTGCGGATGATGCCGAAGCGGTGCATGGTTACCGAGACTGCCTGCTCAAGGAGGTAAGGAATGAGCTCACGACGGCCGTCGGCAAGCACCGGCTGGTCCAGCACCACGGAGTTGGAGCGCACTGCGGCCTCGTAGATGGAATCCGGCACGGTGCCCAAGGCGCGCACGCGGGAGGAGGGGTCATTGGCCACGTCGGTGGCAAAAGCCTCGTCGGTAATGGCCTTGACATCGAAACCGAGGTCCTGCAGCTGGGTGGCAACCTCCGGGGTGGCGGAGATTTCCGTTGCGGTACCGGTGATGGCGGCGGCCAGCACCTGGCGAGCAACCTCGCGCAGCGCATAGCCCTCGCCCACACGCACGCGCAGTTTGGTCAGCAGCGGACGGTAGCGGAAGATATTGGCCTCAGAGACCAACCCGGTGCGGTCGTGATTGCGGCCGAACTCTTCCTGCCAAGCCAGCTGGTCCAGCTCTGCGGCGCGCCACAGCCAGGTGATGTCGTCCTCGGTGAGCTTGCCCGAGAGGTTATCGCGCAGGCGGTGCAGCGCGGCGAGGCTAGCTGGAGCGATATCCACGTTGCGCGGCTTGAGCTCGCCATCGGCCCACTCACCCATTTGTGCCACGTAGTTCGGGCCGCCGGCCTTAGCACCCGGGCCCATGACGGACTTCTTCCAACCGCCGAAGGACTGGCGCTGCACAATCGCACCGGTAATGCCGCGGTTGACGTAGGCGTTGCCCACCTCAACGTTGTCGATCCAGTACTCAATCTCGGCGTCGTCAAGCGAGTGGATGCCACCGGTCAAGCCGTAGCCGGTGTTGTTTTGCCAGGCAATAGCCTCTTCCAAAGTATCGGCATACATGATGCCGAGGATGGGGCCGAAGCACTCGTTCTTGTGGTACCAGGAGCCCGGCTGCACATTATCGCGAATGCCTGGGGACCACAGGGTGCCTTCCTGGTTGAGCTTTTCCGGCTTGAGTAGCCACTTCTCACCCGGTTCGAGCTGGGTGAGGCCGCGCAGGAGCTTCTCGCTCGGTTCCTCGGCCAAGCCGTTCATGGTCGTGGTGATATCAAAGCCCGGGCCCGGCTTCAGGGTCTTAACGGCATCCAATAGCTGGGTGCGCAGACGCTCGGACTTGCCGGCCGCGCCGACGAAGATAACCAGGGAGGCCGCCGAGCACTTCTGTCCGGAGTGGCCGAAAGCGGAGTTATAGAGGTCATCGATGGCCAAGTCGGGGTCTGCCGCTGGGGTGATGATGAGCGCGTTCTTGCCGGAAGTCTCTGCCATGATGTTCATCTTGGGCTTCCAGGAACGGAAGAGCGCACCGGTATCGGACGCACCGGTGAGGATGACATTGTCTACATCATCGTGGGAGAGCAGCGCCTTGCCGGCCTCGGCTTCATCAGTAAGCACCAGCTGCACCAGATCCGGATCGAGGCCCTGCGCCTCGAGGGCGGTGCGGAAGGCTTCCACCACGAGCTTGCCACAGTGAACCACCTGCGGGGCTGGCTTGACGATGACCGCCGAGCCGGCCGCCAAGGATGCCGCAATGCCGCCGGTGGGAATGGCGATGGGGAAGTTCCATGGCGGAGTTACCACGGTGACGGTGTGCGGGGTGAACTGGGAGTAAGACTCCTCCAGCAGGCGCGCGGACTGGCCGTAGTAGGTGCAGAAATCAATCGCCTCAGAGACCTCAGGGTCGGTCTGAGTAACGGTCTTATTAGCCTCATATGCGGCCACGGAGATGAACTTGCCGCGCTGGGAAGCAATCTCGTCCGCGACTGCCTCGAGGGCCGCGGCGCGCTCGGCGGCAGGACGCTTACCCCACTCGGTGCCGAGCTCCTTGGCACGGGCGATGTGGCTTTCTACCGCGGCTGGGTCGGTGACCTCCGCGATGCCGTGCTCACCTGGGTTGCGCTTGAGCGCTTCCTGCGCCCACTGGCGGTTCGGGGCGAGAGCCGGGTCAGTATCAGCCTCGTTGGTAAAGCGGCCGGTGCGTGGTGCCTGGCGGCCATCCTCCTCGAGGCGGTTCTGGGTGCGGCGGGCGCCAGCGAAGGTGTCCCAGCGCTTGGCGACGGCCCGACGGAACGTCTCTTCCTGGTCCGCAAGCGGCTCCTCGCCTGGGGCGAAGAGAGCGTAGAGGAAGTTCTGCGGCGCAGAGTTCTCCTCTAGTCGGCGCACCAGGTAGGACACGGCGACGTCGAAGTCGTCTGCATGTACCACCGGGGTATAGAGGATCTGGCGGCCGTCAAAGACCTTGCGCACCGCTGCCTGCTGCGCTGGGGACATGCCCTGCAGCATCTCCGAATCCATCATGTGTAGTACGCCGCGCTTCTTGCCCAGCTCATAGGCCATAGCTGCGGTGTAGAGGTTGTGGGTTGCTACACCGATGCGGACGCTATCGGCGTACTCTTCGCGCAGGATGAAATCCAGTAGGCGGTAGTAGTTGGCGTCTACGTCGAGCTTGTTGGTGTAGGTAGCCAGCGGCCAATCGTGGACCTCGCCCTGCACGGTTTCCATGGATAGGTTCGCGCCCTTTACAATGCGCACCTTGACCTTGCCGCCGCCCTTGGCCACGCGCTCCTTGGCAAAGTCAGCGACATCCTTGAGCGCATCGAAGGTATCTGGCAGGTAAGCCTGCAGCACGATGCCGGCATCTAGGGTGAGGAACACCGGCTCGCTGAGCAGCTCCTTGAACAGGCGGATGGTCAGGTGGAGATCGTGGTACTCCTCCATGTCCATGTTGATAAAGACCTTGTCGGTGCGGTCGGCCGCAGCCTGATACAGCGGGCGCAGGCGCTCCTTGAGGCGCTCTACCGAGCCATCGATATCCCAGTGATTGAGCTGGGCCACCATGGAGGAAGCCTTGACCGAAACGTAGGTTACGCGTGGGTTCTGGATGAGCTTGAGGGTGCGCTGCGCGCGGGACTTAGCCTCTTCCTCACCGAGCACGGCCTCACCCAGCAGGTTGAGGTTGAGCTGTTCGCCGGATTCCGCGGCCTTGTCCAGAATCTTGTTGAGTGCATCAGACTCGGCGTCCAGAACGAGGTGGCCAACCATCTTGCGCATGTACAGGCGGGCCACCGGCATGACCAGGTTGGGCAGGATTGGGCCGAAGAAGCCACCGGCACCAACGAGCGCACCATTGATGCTGCCCAGGAACGACGGGTCATAGTGGGAGGAAATATCCTTCAGCGCGTGTGCGGCAACCTTGTCATCTTCTGGGCGCATGACGCGGTCGACGAAGTCCATGGTGAACTTCACGCCGTCGTCATCGCGCAGCAGGTCCGCGAGCTGTTCGGTGGCCTTATCTTCTTCGTCCGCAGTGGACTTCAACCAGTCGTGGGCGCGGCTAATCGCTGCGGGCAGGACTGCTTCCACATCATCAGAGATGGGCAAGCGGGTATTTGCAGGAGAAGTCATATGGGTTCTACCTCTTTTTCAAACGGGTCACATCCTAGACACAACTTTTCACTCGGGAGTGAAGGTAGATGTATCTGCGCCGGTCTGGAATTGCTGGGCGATACGGCGTCTGGATGGTGAGCGGTGAGCTATGTGGTGCTGCAGGGTGCAGCTGGGTGAGGAGCGAACACGCGGGTGCGCGCGACGCAATGTGAGGGTCGCAGAGATTCGTGGTGAAATGCGATGTTCAGCGGGCCTTTATGCGGACGGGAGGCCTATCGCTGCTGCGACGAACGCGCGCCAGGTTGGTGTTCAACACTCACCTGCTTTCTATGACGTGACTATAGGGGCAGAGGAAGAAACGTGAGCGGTATAGCGCTCTGACGTGCGGCAACCCTGCAGGTTCAGGTTCTATTGTTGCCTAGGAAATACTATGAAGTTTGGTGTTGCCGTAATTATAGGGAAGCGACAAACGTGATGCTAGTCTCCTTTGGGAAATGACGGACGGGGGTAGAAAAACAAAAAATAAACCCCAGCATGTGGGGTTTAGAGGGGGTATTGACACATCCGGGGGTATTCCACCCCCGGATTGTCCAACAATCGGGGGCTAAGAACCGTAGCCGGCCTTGAGCGCCTTCACCGCCAGTTCGAGGCGGGACTTGGCATGGAATTCACTGAGCAGGGTAGATACATATTTCTTCACCGTGCCCGGTGCGTAGTGTGTGCTCTTGGCAATTTCTTCATTGGACTTGCCTTGGCAGACCAGGTCCAGAACCTGCTCTAAAGCAGGCGAGATATGGTGGTTGTCCTTAATTCTTGCGGTTGCGGCGGCCACATCAGCATCGCTTCCCTCAGTGTTCCAATCGGGAAGTTGCTCAAATAAGCGGGTGAGGGATTGCGGGGTGACAACCGTGCCGCCGCGTACAGCCTCGCGCACGGTATCCAAGATGTAGACCGGCTTGGAGCTTTTCAAAATATAGGCTGCAGCCTTATTGGACATGACCTCTTTGAGGGTCTCATCATTGTCCATCGCGGTCATCGCGACAAAGACCGGCGGGGCTTCCATCTTGTTGACCTCGCGCAAGAGGGTAGTGCCATCCATCTCGGGCATATGGATGTCCGCGACAATGACGTCAAAGTCTTGCTCTTGCAATATATCGAGGGCGACCTTGCCATTTTCTGCGGTGGCGCGCACCTCCATGTCCTCGGCCGAGGCGAAGTAACGCCCCAATGCTTCGAGGACAAGTGGGTCGTCATCGACGACCAAAAGGGAAGTTTTTACTTCGGGCACCACGGCGACGGGCAACCAAAGACCATATCGACCGGCGATTGATATTCAGTGGTGGGTGAAAGATCGCCCGGCGTTAGTCCTCCCAAAAGAGAAGAGGACAGCAAAAATGGAGCGAGAAAACTAGCAAGTGCGGCCTGCATATGCGGAATCCTTTAATAAAGTCTGCTTTAGTCAGAAACAAGCGATAGCTTAGTGTACGCCATCTAGGTTTGCTAGGCGACGTGTCGAAGCTAACCAGCCTTTTAGGTAGAGGGTGGAAGGAAAAGCGAAAGCTCCCATTGATTGTGCTCAAGCTTAGCATCGACACGAGCGTCAATTGTCGCCGCAATACGCGACATTGATGCCATGCCGATACCCGAAGACATGTCAGCGTTAGTGCTTGTGGGCTTAGATACTGGGTTAGTGATTGTTATGACGGTCCAACCGAGGTGAGGTCGCACCGAGATTACGATTTCAGCGCCTGCGGGTGAGTACTTCACGGCATTCAAGCAGGCTTCCGTGGTGATGGCAGCGATGGAGTCCAGTGTTTTCGGAGGAAAATGCGGGGCAAAATCCTCGGCGCTTACCTCCACAAGTGGCTTTCGATTGAGCCTTGAAAGGCGGGTTTCTTCCTGGGAAAGAAGCTGGGCAAAGCTATCAGGTTTGGTGGTGGAACCGAAGCTTATTCCGTCGGAAACGCCTTCGATATTGTTTCGGAGAACCTTAGTTAGTGCGCGCACTTCGGACATTGATGAGCGCATGGAATCGCTAAGCTCATCTAAGCGTTTAGCGAGTTTCGGGTCTTTGGAATATTCGAGGCTTAGGGCTTCTAGCTGCATCGTGTTAACAGTAAGGCTCGAGACCACGGAGTTATGGAGAGTTTCGGCGAGATCTGATTGTCGCCGTTGTACGTCGGCGTTCCACTCGATCATGGCTGTTTTGTATCGCTGCGCAGAGTGCGCGAAAGTCGCGCCAATTACTGCACCGACTCCAATAAACATTGCCCAAGCAAAAGCGGCAGCAGGATTAACGCTGATCTTTGCGGTGCCGGGATCGATAAGGCCGACCGCCCAAAAGACAGCACCGACTGCAAAGGTTTGCCAATTTTTGCCGTGATAAGCGATGACGGCAATGAAAATTGGGGTTAAAAAAATATAGCAGAGGTAAGGAGTGCCCACAGCGAATGTCGAGCTCATCCATACGGCAACAAAGACTACTGACATCGTGATTGGGCGGCGGAAAGCTAAGGTGGTAACGACAGTTAGAACCAAGCCAAAGATGGCAGCAGATAACTGGTGCTCGGTGGGAGTAAAGAAAGCGCCGAGTAACGTCAACGTCACACAAATCACTGCAGTTAACGCGGCGGTTCGCTGCAGAGTCATGGCCGCGCGGATGCGCTGGTAGATGGGTGGCTGTGAAGATTTCGGCACGATGCGGTCCACGCTTCCTGGTTGCTAAGGCTCAACGGGGTTTATCTCCCTAGTCTATGTACAGCGGTGCGGGTGCAGCGAACGTAGAGCAGCAATTGAAAACAGCGAAACCCCCGCACCTTCGTGCGCGGTTCCTTGTGGTGGGTTCCGTGCGGAGGTAGAAGGTGAGGGGGTTTAGCTGGTCTTCATGAAGGAGTGCAGAGTGCTAATTACTTAGCTTCTGCAGCAGCCTCTGCGTCATCCTTGGAGGACAGGCCCTCGAATACGGAGGACAGGCCCTCGGAGTCGGTGTTGGACTCGGAGGAAGCCTCGACGAGGCCCTTGATGCCCTTGACGAGTGCCTCGAAGTCGATGGCGGAGCTGAGGTCTACTAGGGAATCGAACATATACATTCCTTTCGGATAGGCGGAGTAAAACTACAATCTCTCTCTGGGGTAGCAGCTCTTAACTGCTGTGATTCCTAGTATGCGGCAGTGGGGGCGCGCCGCCAATCCTCTTTTGGATCCTTTCTGAGGTAACTTTTGGATCCTCTTAGAGATGTTTAAGGATCTCCGTTTGGGTATGAGGCTGTGTGGGGGAGGGGGTTAATG